>JBBQHA010000028.1:0-28622 GCA_038323475.1 Lysobacterales bacterium | reverse complement strand
GCAAGGGGAGATCCTCTGGAAGCTGCAGTCGGCCGAATGCAAGAAGGATCTGGACTCCCGCAACCTGAGGCTGTTCGACAACAAGCCCACCTTCGTGACCTACGTGAGCGCCGCTCCCGGGGCGCCGTCCGAGCGCGAGGTCCGCATCATCTTCTGGGGCGTGACCGCGGAGGAAGGCGAGGGGATCTGCGACGCGGTCCCCACCTTCCAGAAGAATTGGCGGGGCAAGGTGAGTTGCGTGCGGGCGATCCCGGGCCAGTGATGCGGCTCGCAACGGTCGTCGCAGCGGAAATCTGCCGCTTGCGATGACATGTCGATCAAAGGCGGTAGTGATCTTCGATTTCCGGGAATGTCCGCCGTCCCGGTCGTCGTCCTGAAGGAATCGTGGAGTACCGGCGATTGTTTTCGACCAGGCGATTGCGCCACGATGTCTTTGCTATGCGGGTCGCCGGAAAGGCTTGCGCACGAATCGCACGACCCGCCGGAGTCGTCCGAGCCATCCCGTATCGAGCTGTTTGCCCAGTGCGGCGAGGTCCCGGTACAAGCGCTGGTTGTGTTGGTCGCGGCGCGCGAGCAGCGTGCGCAATTCCTCGATGTCGGCGTCGACCAGGGTCATGCCCGGCTGGAAACGCGCCGGCAGCGGACGATCGACGTAGATGGTCGAATGGCGATCGCCCAGTTCATCCAGCGGACGGTCGACGGTATAGAAATACAGGGCGATGGACTTGCGTGAAATCGCCTTCTTGTCGGCCGGCAGGGCGATGCGGCAGAAGCCGTGCCAGCTCCACTCGGTGGTCTCGAAGATCACCGCGCGGTTGTACAGCGGCGCGATCGTCGCGACCCGGTCGTCGGCCGCGCGCGGGTCCGAGTGCAGTTCGAGCGTGCCGCCCCAGGCGTCGTCCCATTCCGGATTCAAATACACGATCAGGTTCAGGCGCCGGTGCCAGTTCTCGATGGGGTGGCGATTGAAGTCGATGTGCGAGTCCAGGTCCTGGCCTTCGCGGTTCTCGTGCGTGCCGCCACCGAAATACCAGGGATCGTAGAGCAGGTTGTCGATCCCGGTGATGCGGCCGATGAGATCGAGGAACTCGCGCGTCTGCACCAGGTCGTCGAGTTGGACATAGGCCGGGCCGAGGTCGCGGATCCTCTCGACCGTGGACTTCGCGCCGATTTCGCCCGTTTCATTGCGCGAATCGCCGTGCTCGAATGGTGGAAATTGCGCAAGCAGGTTCGCGCAGTCCCCGGGCAAAATGAAGTCATCGATCACGACATGCCGGAACGGATCGCGAACGCGGAACCGTGCTGCAAATTGATCGCCTTCGTCGCTGGTTCGCGGATTGAGCATGGTGTGCAGGGACGTTGGTGGTGACTGGCGATGATGCCATAGCGATGCAATCCGCCCAGTGGAAGGTCCTCGTTGCTGAGTCTCGACCCAAACTGGGTGCCGCAGGAGGAATGTCAGGCGACAGGCCACGCCAGGAACCGGACCCCGCAAATCAGATGATCGATCTGCTTTCCTTGCTGCGCGTCAGGTAACAGGAGTGCGGCATTCCATGCTGCCAGGACAATGCTTCGTTGTCGGAGTTCGACGGAGTGGCGCTTCGATCCACGACTTCGAATCGTTGTCAGCGTATTCACCGCAAGGCGGAGCCGACACGGGTCTGCGCTGGGAAATCGCGAAAGCAGGACCGGTGGCACGGTATGGCGCCAACCAATTAACTATAATTTTTTGCGTTTTTTCGGGATCGGCGCGCGCAGCTACCGGTAACCTTGCAACCATCTGCGCCAACGATCTTCCCGGAGACGACATGACATCCACGGCACCATCGAGCAACCTGCACGCATCACTCCTCGCGCTTGCGTTGCTCGCAGCGCTTTGCACAACGGCAGCCGTCGATGCGAACGCCGCAGAGGACGCGGGCACGTTCGCGGTCACCGTCGCGCACGCCACCCGCATCCGCAACGGGGACGCGGTCACGGGCGCGCTTCCGGCGAGCCAGCCGATCCACCTCGAACTCGCGCTGAAGATGCGCAACCGGCAGGGCTTGGAGGCTTCGATCGAGAAAGCCGCGAAGGACCAGCAGCATGGCGTCGCGCCTCAGCTGATGGCGCCAGCGCAGTTTCTTGCGAACCATGCGCCGAGTCCGCAGCAGGCGCGGGCGGTCGTGGATTATCTGACCGGCATGGGCTTCCGAAACGTCACCATCGCGCCGAACCGCATGCTGGTCTCGGCCGACGGCACTGCGGCGAATGCGCGCACCGCGTTCATGACCACGCTCGCGCGGGTGCGTACGCAAGACGGCCGGATCGCGTACGCGAATACCGACGACGCGCGGATTCCTGCCTCGCTGTCCGACGAGGTGCTCGCGGTCGTAGGCCTGCAGACCGTGCATCAGGCGCGTACATCCGCGCACGTGATGGCCGGCGGCGGCGTCCATGCGACGGGCGTGTTCGTGCACGACCCGAACGAATGGCAATCGATCTACGGTGGCAACGCTTCGGCGAATCCCGCCAACGTCGTCATCGGCATCCTCACCGAAGGCAACCTGGCGCGGACGAATACGGATCTCCAGAACTGGTTCCTGCTGGAAGGCTATGACGGCTCATTGGCCACCCAGACCGTCAACAGCGCTCCGGCGAGTCTGGACGATTCGCAAACCGTCCAATGGGATCTGGACAGCGAGAACATCGTCGGCATGGCCGGCGGGAAGGTCCGCAAGCTGATCTTCTACAACATGCCGAACTTCACCCACGCGTCGCTCACCGCGAACATCAACAAAGCCGTTACCGCCAATGCCACGAAGATCATCGAGGTCTCGCTGGGCTCGTGCGAAACCGATGCGCAGTCCGATGGTTCTGCTGCCGCGCAGGACGCGATCCTCGCTGTCGCAGTCGCGCAGGGGCAGACTTTCGCAGTCGCGACGGGCGACCTGGGCGCCGACGAATGCCCGAGCGACGGACTGTCGACACCGGTCCCGAGCTGGCCGGCCGCTTCGCAATACGTCGTCGCCGTTGCCGGCACGCGCCTGACTACGAATGCGACGGCGGACGCCTGGATCGGGGAGACGGCGTGGACCAAGACCGGCGGCAGCTCGAGCACGTTCGAACCCAAGCCGAGCTGGCAGAGTACGTTCTCCGAGACGATCGGCGCGACCACGTATACGGTGCCAGGCACCACGCGCGCGGTCGCCGATGTCGCGTTCGATGCGGACCCCAAATCCGGTGCGGTGATTTTCTACGGAGGTTCCCTCTCGCAGGTCGGAGGCTCGGCGATCGGCACTTCGATCTTCGTGGGCACGTGGGCGCGCGTGCTGCAACTGCACCCGGGGATCGGTTTCGCCGGCCCGGTGATCTACGCGCTGCCTCGTGCGGATTTCCACGATGTCGCATCCGGCAGCAACGGAATGTCCGCCGGCACCAGCTATGACGTCGTTTCGGGCCGCGGCAGCATGATCGTGGACAGCGTCGTCGCCGATTCCGGCGCCCTCGGCAACAAGCCGCCGACGGCGAACTACAGTTTCACCACGACCGGCCTCACCGCGAATTTCACCGATACCTCGACCGATACCGACGGTACGATCGCCACCCACTTCTGGACCTTCGGCGACGGCGCCACCTCGACTGCCGCGAACCCGAGCCACACCTATGCCGCGGCGGGTACCTACAGCGTGCGCGAGACCGTGAAGGACAACGCCGGAGCGTCCGCAGCCAGGCTCAAGTCGGTCGTGGTGCATTGAATGGGTCATCAGCGGACGGACGTCATCGGGACAAATCGAGATCTTTTTTCCGCATGTTCGCTATTTCAGATTCAGCAGCGTGGCTGCCCCGATCAGGCTGAGTCCTGTTCGGCGCGAGGAGGGTTCAACGCCAGTGCTTTGTTGGTTCGCTCATTCGGGGACGATTCCACGTGAAATTCAGCACGATCGCTCGAGGATTCCTGTGGGCGGAGTGGATCGCATAACTACTTCGCGCTTCTGCTTGCATGGCGCAAGGCCGGGGAACCATCTGCCTTGCTCCCGGGAGCTTTGACGCGTAACCAAAGGGCAGGGCGACCGTCGAGGCCGAGCAAGTGCAGCGGCGCCAGTCGGAGATCGGCACACCCTCCGAATCGACACGGTTCGTCCAGGTCGACCATCTTGCGCCGGTCGAGGTCACGTCCCTGAGGGCCGGAAGGATTGCCGGCATTCGCACCGCCGGCAGGCGTTCGATGAGGATCGCGAAGCATTCCGGCATGGCCGGGATGCAAGCCGAATTCCGCATCTCCTTCAGGGAGTACAAGTCCGACCTGCCATGCCTGAGTTACGAAACGTTTTACGGAACCGGGCTGCTTCGGGAAGGCATTGCATGCCGTTGCCGGTAGCGATTCACAGCAACGCTCTCGGCGAGGTTCCGCTGCTCCGGTCGCCAACGTGTTCCAGGATCTGCGTCGTCGCATTCTGCGCAACCGCCAGGCGGCAGCCGATGGAAATCCCATCGCCATTCCATCGGATGCCTCGGTTACCATCGGCCGTGGGGCAGGCAACAGGGGTGTGGCGTGCACTGGCACAGGACCGCATGGATGATGCTCGTGTGCGCGCTTGCGTGGGTCGCCGCGCGCGCCGACGAACCGGTGATCACGCGGCTCACTCCGGACCTGCGCGTTTATCCGCAGTTCTTCAGCATCGCGCAGGATCCCGTGCGGCAGATCTACATCGGCGGCAGCGACGGCATCCTGCGCCATGACGGCGGCCGCTGGACCTGGCTGCCCGGTCCGAAGAGTGGACCGGTCAGAGCGCTGCATGTCGATGCCGGCGGCCGCGTGTGGTACGGCGGCAGGGACGGTTTCGGTTACCTGCAGACGTCGCCCACGGGCGAACAGCACTACGTGGATCTTGCGCCGCAGTTCGCGAAGGACCTTCACGGCCAGGCGTTCTCGGATGTCTGGAACATCGTCGAGTTCAAGGGCACGATCTGGTTCCGCGCCTTGCGCGATGTGTTCGCGGTCGATGCCAGCGGGAAACGGCTGGGCTATTGGCACCGTGCGGAGCGCTTCGGCGACCCGGGCGTCGTGGACGGGGAATTGTGGCTGCAGTGGAGGGGCGAGGGGCTGCGCCGCTGGACGGGACGCGACTTCGCGCCCATCCCGGGCACGCATGCGTTTGCTGGATCGCCCGTCTACGACATGTTTCCGCTCGATGATGGTTCGGTGCTGGTGCACGACATCGCCTCTGGCCTGTCGGTATGGCGGCAGGGCCAAGTGACGCGACTGGACGACCTGGCGCTGCAGGACGCTATTGCGCACCTCACGAACGGCGTCGCGCTCGGGTCGGGACGCTTCGCGTTTGCAGGCGACGATGGCCGCCTGCGCGTGTTCGATCTCACGCGGCGACATTTCGACAGCATGCCGGTCGGGGTCGGGTTCATGGGTCAGGTCGTGCTCGATCGCGACGGCGCGCTGCTCGCCATCGATCATCAGGGCGCGCTGCGCATGCAGTGGCCGCCGCGATGGTCGCGCTACGGCAGCGGCGACGGAATTTCCGGTTCCCTGCACAGCCTTGCGCAAACCGATGGCCGGCTGTTCGCATGCGGCAGTGCGGGCGTGGGCGAAACCACGGTGGCCGATGGCGTGCTCGCGCTGCCCCTGCACGAGCTGCGCTGGACGCCGAACGAATGCTGGCAGGTGTACCGCCACGGCGACGCCCTGCTGCTCGCCGAATCGCGGACCCTGATGCGCATCGAGGGCGACCACGCAACGCCGGTGTCGGCCGACGACCTGTACCCGCGCGCGCTGTTGGTCGATCCCGACGATGCGACGCGACTGTGGGTCGGCACCGAACAAGGCCCGGCGTTGCTGCAGCGCGACGGAGCCGGTTACCGCGAACTTGGCCGGATCGTCGTCAGTGACTGGCGCATCACCACGATCGCGCCGGCTAAGCACGGTGTGTGGCTCGGCAGCGACAGCCGTGGCCTGTTCCTGGCGCATGCGGACGCGAAGGATCCGCGCGGGCTCACGGCAGAGGCCTGGGGTGCGGACCACGGCGTGCCGGTCGGCGCCAGCGGTGAAGCTCACGTCGCCGACTTGCCCGAAGGCGTGCATGTCAGTACCGGCCGTGGCATGTTCAAGTTCGTCGACGGTCACTTCGTCAAGGACGACGGCGGACTGCAGGCCCTGTTGTCCGACGGTGAGACCGTCCGCATCCAGGCCGCCGACAACGGCGACCGCTGGGCATTCAGCTACCACACCGTGTATCGCCGACCGGCGGGTGGACGCTGGCAGGTTGCGATGGTGGGCAGTCCGGCCAATGGCGCGCTGGAAACATTGCTGCCGCTGCCCGCAGGCGACGCACTGATCGGCGGCTCCGGCTCCATCACCCGATATCGCAACATGGATGCTGCGCACGGCGATGGCGGCGGACACGCGACGGTGCGAGTGACCGCAGTGCGGCTCAATCGCGAAGGCCGTGAACCGCAATTGCTGCCGCTCGATGGCTCACCGCGACTGCAGCCGAAGGGTGGCAGCATCGATTTCGACCTGGGCTTCAGCGATTACGACGTCGGCGAGGACAACAAGCAGTACCAGGTGCGGCTGGAAGGCTTCTCCAAGGGTTGGTCGGCGTGGAGCCGGCAGTCCAGCTACCGCTTCTTCGCGTTGCCGCCGGGCGAATACGCGCTGCGCATCCGCGCCCGGCGCGAATACGACACGGCAGTCGAAGGCCGGCCGTACCGCTTCGTGATCGTGCCGCGCTGGTACGAGCGGAAATGGGCGATTCCATTGCTGGTGCTGCTGTTCAGCGCCGTGATCGCCGCCGCGTTGATCCAGCGCCAACGCCGTCGTGTGCGCCGTCTGCGCGCGCACAACCAGGAACTTGACCAGTTGGTGCAGGCGCGCACGCAGGACCTCGAGCGCGTGAACCTGCGACTGCAGGACCTCGCCGATCGCGACGGCCTGACCGATATCGCGAACCGCCGCCGCTTCGACGATTTCCTTGAGCAGTGCCTGCAGCGTGCGCGCGAACAGCAACAAGCGCTCGGCCTGGCGATGGTCGATGTCGATCATTTCAAGGCCTACAACGACAGTCACGGCCACCAGGCCGGCGACAACATCCTGCGCAAGGTCGCCCGGCTGCTAGGCGATGGCCTTCGCGGCGACGCGCTGGTAGCGCGCTATGGAGGCGAGGAGTTCGCCCTGGTCGCGCCCGGCTGCGACCTCGCGGTCATGCGCGAGATGGCCGAGCGCCTGCGCATGCAGATCGCTGCGAGCCTGCCCGGCATCACCGTCAGCATCGGCATCTGCGCATTCGATCCGACTGCACCCGAGGACGCCCAGGCGCTGGTGGCGCGCGCGGATGCAGCTTTGTATCGGGCCAAGGACGAAGGCCGCAACCGGGTGGTGTGATCGATTCCGTGGTCGGCGATGGCGAAGAAAAGCGCCCCGAATCCGCGGCGTCGTTCTTTCAGTCCCACCACGGGAATGAGCCAATCCTCAATCGTCTTTCGGAATGTCCACGCGCCCCGCGACGCTGGAATGTTGCACATCGCCGCTGCCGACCCTGGCCACGTGCAGGTCGTGCGCGACGCCGTTCACGCGCAGGTCGCCGGAGCCGATCGATTTGACATCGACATTGCCGCCGATCGCGCGCAGGTCGGCGTCGCCGGATCCGATGCTGCCGATCCAGATGTCGCCGCGTACGCTGTTCACGGTGAAGTCTCCCGAACCGATCGACGCGACATGGGTTTCGCCGACGTCATCGGCCTTGATGTCGCCCGAATGCACTTGCGCATCGAAGCGGTTGCGCACGCCGTTGACCTGCAGGTCGCCGGATCCGACGCTGGCGGAGAGTTGGCCCACGTTCGCCACATGCGCGTCGCCGGAGCCAACGTCGAGTTCGACCGCGAGATTTTCCGGAACATCCACCTGCAGGTCCATGTACGCATAACTCGAAGCGCCGAACAGGCTGATGTTCCAGCTGGAGGATGAGTTCGCGGCGGAGAGGATCAGTCGATCGCCATCGCGGCGCTGGCGGACCTGCAGCGAAGCCAGCCGATCTTCCGAACTCGCGCAGGCGCGGCCGTGGAGCTGTGCGGTCGCGGCCGGCGTTCCGCTCAGTCGCAGGTTGTGCTGGCCGAGTTCGATCACCAGCGTATGCACGCCGGCGAGGTCGAGGGCCGCATTGCGCGGAGTCTGGAACCTGCATTCATCGGCGGCATGCACGAGCGAGGGAACCATCAGCAGCGCGCAGGTCAGGAGTTTCCACATGGTCGTGATCCTTCAGGGTAAGGACGCGGGATTGCGGTTGTGAAGATGGATGCGTCGGCGCGCGTATCGGTTGCAGGGTTCGGCGACAGGTCAATTCTGGCGCGACCGGCAATCCATGGATTCCTTCGCGTCGATCGACGCATACGGCTTGAAAGCCGGCAGCGCGGCGACGATGGCATCCTGCTTCGTCCTGAGCACGACCAGGTCGTCGCAGATCGCCATGGCCTTGGCCTCGACCTGTTTCGCGCGCGCATCGATCGCCGGTCCGATGCTGTCCGGATCGCCGTGCGCGAGCCCCGCTGCAACGCTGCCGATCGCGTGTCCGGCCATCGCCGCACCGGCCTTGCCGGTCGCGATGCCATCGGAACGAATGGCGACGACCTGCGCGTAGTACTGCTGCAGCAGGTCGCGTTGCGCGGGCGTCAGCGCGACGGCCTTGCCGTCGATGCTCAGGTCGCCGGCCGCGGTGACGGTCGCATCCGGCGCGCCGCGCGCATGGATCGCAAGGCTGTGGTCATGGATGCTGATGCTGCGAAAACCGGTTCCGCTGCCCATGTCGATCTGCATGTCGCATCCGGCGAGCAGTGCCGTGCATACGGCTGCATGACAGAGCCTGGAGATCGTTTTCATTGCGGTGTCCTCGGAAAACTTGCGGAATCTGCGATCGGCGGATCATCACCAGGGCACGTTCTTTGCTGCTGCCTGGTTCGGCTGAAACAGAGGACCCGCCGTTGGCAGGCCCTCTGCGCGGCTTCTCAGCCCTCGTCCCGCCAGCGGCGGAGGCGGATCGCTGCGTAGATCATCGCCGCGCCTGCCGCCACGCCGATCCATGCATCGGCCGTCGCGAGGACTTGCCAGGACTGGGTCACGAGCATGCCGAAGTTCTCGGAGCGTGCGTGGAGGCCGGCGCCGATATCGCCGCCATTCGGGATTCCGTGCTGGGCGAACCACATGCCGGGAATCACGCCACCCAATCCGTGGCCGATGATGTGCTTCCAGAACCAGCTGAGGTTCCAGCCGAAACCGAACAACGCGTTGAACCAGCTCAGCAGTGTCCCAGCCAGCAGCGGCGCTCCGACCGCCCACAGGAAGGGCTTGGTGCGTGCCCATGCCGAAACCATCATCAGCCAGCCGACTGTCGGCAACGCCCACAGGAAATACACGGGAAGGATGGCAGCGACCTGGAACGGGGCGAGGTACAGATTGACATTGCCGAATGCATCGCCGAGTCCATGCAGCCCCGATGCCGCGGCACCCATGCAGATCAACAGCAGGGACAGAATGGACGTCGCCGTGGCGATCCCGAGCGTGATCAACGGGGCTACGATCAATGCGATCGCGACCTTGGACAGCACGGTGGCAGTGTCGGAGACCGGCAGCGATTTCCAGAACAGGACGCTGCGGTCCTTGCGTTCGTCGAAGAGCGCTCCAAGGCAGAAGAAGAACACCACCAGGCCGAGAACCATGAACAGGGGCGCGGATATGCCCATGTAGCCGTTCGCCAGTCCGGACACGACCTGGTGCTGTTGTTCGATGGTCAGCTCTTTTGCAATGTTCGTCGTGGTCGTGACGGTCGTGCCGTTGATCTCGGTGATGTGCTTGCTCCCCGTCACCACCGCCGTGAACACGGTGATTCCGAGAAACAGGGTCATGATCGCGCCGACCACCACGGGCGCCCAGAAGAAGCCGCCCTTGTGCTCCCAGTATTCCCGCTTGATGAGCCATTTCATGGTGTTCATGCGTAGGTTCCCTTCATGGTCGCGACGAACAGGTCGGCGATGCCGACGTTGCGGGTTTCTCCCAGCGTCGCAAGTTGCGTGCGCGGCACGCCGTCGAACAACATGATCGACTTGCCGAACACCAGGCGTTCGTCGATCGGCTTGAGGGCCTTGGCGGCCTCGATCTTCTCGGCCGGAACCATCACCTCGGTGAAGCGTTCGCCGACCTCGTCCATCGTCGCCGACAAGACGATCTTGCCATCGCTGATGAACATCAGGTCGCTGAGGATGTGTTCGATTTCCTCGACCTGGTGGGTGGTCACGATGATCGTCTTCTCCTCGTCGAAGTAGTCCTCGAGCAGGTTCTGGTAGAACTGCTTGCGGAAGATGATGTCGAGGCCCAGGGTCGGCTCGTCGAGCACCAGCACCTTCGCGTCGATTGCCATGACCAGGGCGAGGTGCAGCTGCACGATCATGCCCTTGGACATCTGCTTGACCTTCATCGCAGGCGTCAGCTTGGTGTGTGCGAGGTAACGCTCGGCCTTGGCGCGGTCGAACTTCGGATGCACGCCGGCGACGAAATCCACCGCGTCGCGCACCCGCAGCCAGCGCGGCAGGATCGCGACGTCGGCGATGAAGCAGACCTGCTGCATCAATTCGTCGCGCTGCGTGCGCGGGTCCATGCCAAGCACTTTCAGGTCGCCTTCGAACGGAATCAGGCCCAGCACCGCCTTCAGGGTGGTGGTCTTGCCCGAACCGTTCGGGCCGATCAGGCCGATGATGCGACCGGCGGGAATGTCGAAGCTGACGTTGTCCACGGCGAGTTGCTTGCCGTAGCGCTTGGTCAGGCCCCTGGCGGAAATCACGGCGCTCACGATTGCTTCTCCTGTGCGACGGCGCGTTGCAGCAGATCCTCGACCCGCAGGCCCAGCCGCTGGATGCGTTCGACCATCGCCGGCCATTCTTCGCGCAGGAAGCGCTCGCGTTCGGAAGCCAGCAGCTTGCCGGTCGCGCCTTCGGTCACGTACATGCCAAGTCCCCTTCGTTTTTCAACCAGTGTTTCGTCGGCGAGCTCTTGATAGGCGCGCGAGACGGTGATCGGATTCAGCTGATACTCGGCCGCAATCTGGCGCACCGAGGGGAGGGCATCGCCGGGCATGAGTTGCCCTTCGAGCATCATCACGACGATGCGCTCCTTGAGTTGCCGATAGATCGGCGCGTTGTCGTTCCAGGTCACGGTCATGTCAGTCGGTCCTGCGCTGCGGCATTTGCAGAGAAAAGGAGAAATAAGGCATGGCCAGGTTCATCCGGTTGGCATGGCGAAGGTGCAGCACGGTGAAGGCCTGCGCACCTTGCACGCCGGAGTCGGCGATCGATACATGCAGGTCGATCGGCTGCGACAGCGTCGGGGCGGAAACCGGATGCCCGAACAGCCATCCGCTAGCGACGAACAGCGACGCGGCGATCAGCGCGGTCAGCGTGTTCCGGGTCTTGCTGTACATGACGCACTCCCTGTTGGGTGAGGTATGGGTTAGGTGTTGTAGTGAACTATAACACCAGACTTTGCCATGTCAACACCCGATTCAACAATTTCACACCAACTAAAGACCTAGAGGCCTACCTTCGCCAGTCAACCGGAGAAATCGACCCATGAAGCTGCTGCTGCCCCTGATGCTGTACGCCGTGCTGGCTCTTCCTGCGCTTGCGGCCGAGCCCACCGTGCTTGACGTGACCTATCGCCCGCTCGCCGGGGAAGGGCAGGTCAATCTGCAGCAGGCTTATGGCGGGAAGGTGTTGCTGGTCGTCAACACTGCCAGCAAATGCGGCAATACGCCGCAGTACGAGGGTCTGGAAGCGATGCACGCGAAGTACCAGGACCGCGGCTTCGCGGTGTTGGGCTTCCCGTCCAACGACTTCCTCGGTCAGGAGCCTGGCTCTGAAAAGGACATCCAGAAGTTCTGCGTGCTCACCTATGGCGTGAAATTCCCGATGTTCGAGAAAGTCCATGTCAAGGGCAACGACACCACGCCGTTGTACGTGAGCCTGAAGGCTGCCACTGGCGACGGGCCCGACTGGAATTTCCACAAGTACCTGATCGACCGCAACGGCAAGGTCGTTGCGAGCTACAAGGCCAGGACCCCGCCGGATGACCCGAAGATGGTCGCGGACATCCAGCGCCTGCTGGCGGAGCCGGTACCGACGGTGGCCACGAAACCAAAAACAGTGCCGTAGTAGTTCCCCGGGCAGTGCATTGCAGTTCGCTGGGGATGCCGTTCCGACCGGGCGCTATCGGTTGATGCACCAGGCCCAGCCGGAGCATCAGCGCGCGGCCTGGCCCTGATGCCGCCTCTCAGAGCCGGCGCCTGATCGCCCTGATCGCCGCGCCCAGCAAGGGAATGTACTGGTATACCCCGAGCGCCGAGTCCCAGTAATCCTGTTGATAGGTCACGCGCCCGTCCCCGGCGAAACGGACATGGCTGATGCCAACTGTCCACGTATCCCGGCCCCTGGCGAATTTGCGGAAGCGGATCAGCATCTTCCAGCGCACAAGGTATTCGCCATCCTTGTTGCGGCTGAAGTCCTCGAACAGGACGCGGCAATCCTCGACGCCACTGGCGCTTTCGTTCAGGTACTTCGCCAGTTCGGTCGAGCCGCGGACGGCCTTGAGGTTGTCGTTGAAGTAGACATCCGGCGCATAGGTCGCATCGAGCAGGCGCGCGATCCGGTCTGGCGCGAAATCGTCGAAGAACTCGGAAAACCGCTTCAGCGCAGCGGTTTCGGACTCCGATCCCGGGGCGAAACTGCCCGGATGGCGGCTGCGCGCGGATTCGAGTTCGGCCAGGGTTTCCATGTTTTTTCTCACGGTGGCGGTGGTGACGCGAACGCGGCGATTGCACCCGTGTCGGCGTGACGGCCACATGATGCCGCAGCGTCGTATTGCGGCGGGAACCTGAAGCCCGCACTGCGGTCTATCCGTCCCGGCATTGCCGCTGCACGCATTCACCGCGACAATAGACGACCGGCGCCCGTGTTGGCGCCACCTTCCACGCCTTCCCCCAGCCCCATACCCTGACTTCCGGAGCACTCCATGCAGTTTTACAAGCGCCGCACCGCGGCCGTCGCATTCGCCACTCTCGCCCTCGCATGCTCCACATCCATCGCTTTCGCTGCTCCGGCCCCGTCTTCCCAGTCCGGCCTGACCACTGACAAGGACAAGCTGAGCTATGCGATCGGCATGCAGATGGGCGCCTCGCTGGAGCAGGTCAAGGGCGAAGTGGATCCGGCCGTGCTCACCCGCGCGATCAATACCAGCCTGGCTGGCGGCAAGCCGGCGATGACGATTCCCGAGGCGCAGGCCGTGTTGCAGGCGTTCGGCAAGAAGATGCAGGCCAAGCAGCTTGCGGCGCAGGGTGCGGCAGGACAGAAGAACCAGGCCGAAGGCGCGGCGTTCCTCGCAGCGAACGCCAAGAAGCCAGGCGTGAAGACCACCGCATCGGGCCTGCAGTACCAGGTGCTGCGCCCGGGCAACGGCCCCAAGCCCAAGGCCAGCGATACGGTCAAGGTCAACTATCTGGGCCAGACCCTGGACGGCAAGACCTTCGACAGCACCGCCGAACATGGTGGCCCGGCCATGATGCAGCTGAACGGCGTGATCCAGGGCTGGACCGAGGGCGTGCAGTTGATGTCCGTCGGCAGCAAGTTCGTGTTCTGGATCCCGGCCAACCTGGCCTACGGTGCGAAAGGCGGCGGCCCGATCGGCCCGAACGCGACCCTGCGTTTCGAAATCGAGCTGGTGTCGATCGGCACCAAGTAAGTCCGGTCGTTCCTGCGGATCGCAGGACGCCGGAAGTGCGCGGCGACCGCAGGGGGGGGGCTCGGCAGATCCATGTGCCGAGGCCGTGGCCGTTTGTCACAACGCTTCCATCCGGCATCGCCAGGATGCAAGCCTGTCTGCAGGAGAGTGCGATGCGAGTCACCCTGTTCGGAACCGGATACGTCGGCCTCGTGACCGGCACCTGCCTGGCCGAGGTCGGCAATGACGTGATCTGCGTGGACATCGACCAGGCCAAGATCGATGGCCTGCGCCGCGGCGTGGTGCCGATTTTCGAGCCCGGCCTCGAGGAGATGGTCATCGCGAACCAGTCGTCGGGGCGGTTGCGCTTCAGCACCGACGCGGCCGAAGGCATCGCGCACGGCGACGTGCTGTTCATCGCGGTCGGCACGCCGCCGGACGAAGACGGCAGTGCCGATCTGCGCTACGTGCTCGACGTCGCGCGCACCATCGGCAAGCACCTGGTCCGGCCGGCAGTGATCGTCGACAAGTCCACGGTGCCGGTCGGAACCGGCGACCGCGTGCGCGATGCGATCGCCGAGCAACTCACCGCGCGCGGCATCGACGTGGCGTTCGACGTGGTGTCGAACCCCGAGTTCCTGAAGGAGGGCGACGCGGTCAAGGACTGCATGCGCCCGGACCGCATCGTGATCGGCACCGATTCGACCCACGCAATCGAGCAGATGAAGCGCCTGTACGCCCCGTTCAACCGCAACCACGAACGCCTCGTGATCATGGACATGCGCTCGGCCGAGTTGACCAAGTACGCCGCGAACGCGATGCTCGCGACCAAGATCTCCTTCATGAACGAGATGGCGAACATCGCCGAACGCGTCGGCGCCGACATCGAGATGGTGCGCCACGGTATCGGCTCCGATCCGCGCATCGGCTACGCCTTCATCTATCCGGGCGCCGGCTACGGCGGCTCGTGTTTCCCGAAGGACGTGCAGGCGCTCGAGCGCATCGCCAGGCAGCACAACTACGAGGCGCGCATCCTGGCGGCTGTCGAAACGGTGAACGATGCGCAGAAGTCCAAGCTGTTCGAACTCGTGAACCGCCACTTCAACGGCGAACTGTCCGGGCGCCGTTTTGCGTTGTGGGGCCTGGCGTTCAAGCCGAACACCGACGACATGCGCGAAGCGCCGAGCCGCACCTTGCTTAACCAGTTGTGGGCCGCTGGCGCGACCGTGCGCGCCTACGATCCCGAGGCGATGGACGAAGCGCGACGCATCTTCGGCGAACGCGACGACCTGGTGATGTGCGCGACGCCGGACGAAGCCCTCGTCGGCGTGGACGCACTGATCGTGGTCACCGAATGGAAGGCGTTCTGGAGCCCGAGTTTCGCCGCATTGTCGTCGAGCCTGCGCGCGAAGGTCATCTTCGACGGTCGCAACATCTACGATCCGGTCGAAGTGGAAGCGGCAGGCCTGGCGTATTACGGCATCGGTCGCGGCCGCGCGGTCCGCAAGCCATGAGCACGGATCAAGCGCACGCGGATGCGGAGCGCCTGATCGATCTTGAAACCCGGATCGCGTTCATCGAGCGCGCGCTGATCGAGATGAGCGATGCGCTCGCCGATGCGCGCATGGAATCCTCGCGCGATCGCGCGCGCCTCGAACGCGCGCTTGCCGATGTCGGCGAATTGCGCGGGATGATCCCTGGCGATGCGCCGCAGGAGCCGCCACCGCCGCATTATTGATGGCGGGCGCGAACGCAGGCCCATGCAGTGCAGTTCGTGCGATGCGGACGCAAACGTGGCACGAGACCAACAGCGGGCGCGCCGCGTTGCGCGTCGATCGCACTATCACCGGATGCAGCAAGGCTAGAATCCCGCCATGAGCAACTCCATGAAAGACCTGCTGCTCGGCCTCGGCTTCAAGCCTGTCGTCCAGCCAGTGGCGCCGAAGCCCGTGCGCAACGAAGCGCCGCGACGTTCCGATCAGCGCCATCCTTCGCAACGCCATCCGTCGCAGCCGAACAATGCCGCGCAACGCCCGGGACAAGCCGCGCGCCCCGCGCCGCAGCCGCGTGCGGAGCAGGGCGTCCGCAACGATCGGCCGCGTCGCGAGGCGCCGCAGCGCACGCGCGAGGAAATCGACCTTGCCAAGGCCTATGCGATCCGCGCGCAGAAGGAAAAGGAAGAGCGCATCGAGGCCGAACGCCTGAAGCAGGAAGCGGCACGCATCAAGCGCGAAGCGAAGGCGAGCGTCGCCGACCTGCTCAAGGACAAGTCGCTCAATGCCGCGGATGCCGAACTCACCCGCCACTTCGAATACAACGGCAAGATCCGCCGCGTCCACGTGTCCGAAGCGCAATTGAAGTCGCTCAATGCCGGCGAACTCGGCGTGGTGCAACTCGACGGGCGCTATCTGCTCGTCGATGCCGCGCTTGCGCGCAAGGTCCAGGCGCTGTTGCCGAACCTGCTCGCCTTGCTGGTCGATCCGGACGCGCCGGCAGTCGACGATCCCTACGCCGACCCCCGCTACCGGATTCCCGACGACCTGGTGTGGTGATGCCGACCGGACCGGCCAGTACGGTCGGCCCGACCAAGCGGTTTTTCAGGGCGCTCGGCCCTGGCGTCACCACCGGCGCCGCGGACGACGATCCGTCCGGCATCGCGACGTACTCGGTGGTCGGCGCGCAATTCGGAACCTCGTTCCTGTGGGCATCGTGGCTGACGTGGCCGTTGATGGGCTGCGTGCAGATGATGTGCGCGCGGGTCGGCATGGTGACGGGCATGGGGCTCGCGGGCGCGTTCCGCCAGAAGTTCCCGCGCTGGGTGGTCGCAATCTTCGCGCTCGCATTGCTGGTCGCGAACACGATCAACATCGCCTCGGATCTTTCCGGCATGGCCGATGCCGCCGAGATGCTCGGCGCCGGTTCGTCGCGCGTCTGGGTCTGGGTGTTCGGGCTCGGCATCTGCGGAGCCACCGTCGCGTTGCGTTACCACATGATCGCCAACACGCTGAAGTGGCTTGCGCTGGCGCTGTTCGCATACGTCGCCACCGCGTTCCTGGTGAAGCCGCATTGGGGCGCGATCCTGCACGACACCGTGATTCCGGCGCTGCCGCATGGAAGCGCCGCGTGGGCCGCGCTGGTCGCGATCCTGGGCACCACGATCAGTCCCTACCTGTTCTTCTGGCAGGCGGGCCAGGAGGTCGAGGAGGAAAAGGCGAAAGGCCGGTTGATGCTGATCAGCAGGCGCGGCGCGACGCGCAGCGAACTCCACGACCGTCGCATCGACATCGGCGTCGGCACGTTCTTCTCGAACGTGGTGATGTTCTTCATCATCCTCACCACCGCGCTGACCCTGCACGCGCACGGGATCATGTCGATCGGCACCACCCGCGAGGCCGCCGAGGCGTTGCGTCCGTTGGCCGGCGAGTACGCCAATTTCCTCTACACGATCGGCCTCGTCGGCACCGGCTTGCTTGCGATTCCGACCCTGGCAGGATCGGCCGCGTATGCGTTCGCCGAAACATTCGATTGGGCCTACGGACTCGACGAAAAGTTCAGGAACGCGCTTTCGTTCTATTCGGTGTTCATCTTCGCCACCGTCGCCGGCGCGACGATGGATCTGTTCGATGTCGCTCCGATCAAGGCGTTGTTCTGGTCCGCAGTCGTCAATGGCCTGCTCGCGCCGTTCCTGCTCGTCGCACTGCTCGTGATCGCGACCGACAAGCGCATCATGCATGGGCAGACCAGTTCGGGAGCGACGCGCTGGGTCGTCGTCGTGACGACGATATTGATGTTCGGCGCGGCGGTCGGGATGTTCGTGTTCTGATTGGCTCGATGCCTGGCAACGGGCGTCGATGGGCTTGCCGACGCAGTCAGCGACGCACCCGCGCCAGCTTGTTCCTGATGCGGCTCCGCAGCGACTCGCCCCGGTCGCGGATGATGCAGTGCGTCTCGTGCGGAACCGGCGATGTCTCGATGTCGTGCGGCGCGATGTTCTTGCCATGCACGCCGGGCTGGAAATCGATGCCCACCGCGCAATAGCAGTCCTGCACGAGCGCCGAGCAATACATCGCGCCTTCCTTCGACAGCAGGTTGTTGCGCTGGCGCAGGCGCCGGCTGTGCAGCGAGAGCAGGGTGCCGACCAGTTCCGCGAGCGAATAGCTCGACAGCCCGGAGAGCAGGGCCAGCGCACGCTGCTGGACCTTGAAGGTCTGCCCGGCGTCGAGGCCGAAATCGAGGATGGCGATGTTCGGGAAAGCATCCGCATCGAAATAGCGATCGGCGCGGTTTTCCTGCACGCCGAGCCGGACTTGCCGGTAGTGCACGTCGAGGTCGGATTCGACGACCCACCAATGCCCGTCGATGCGTCGCTCGCTGAACACGAACGCATGCGACCACAGGCTGCGGTGACCGTCGGAAGTCAGCGGCGCCTGCGCTTTTCGGATCAACTTGTTGATGAAATCGCGGCCGCCGCACAGGCCGATGCGGCCGGCCGCGGCGTGCTGTTCGATGAACTCGGCGTTGCTGGACGAATGGTCGCTCATGGCTGCAGGTCGGACGTCATTCCGGATCGTAGTCGAGGTTCGGCGCGAGCCAGCGTTCGGCCTGCGCGAGCGTCGCGCCCTTGCGTTTCGCGTAGTCCTCGACCTGTTCCTTGCCGAGTTTTCCGACCACGAAATACTGGCTGCCAGGATGCGCGAAGTAATAGCCAGACACGGCGGCGGCCGGCGTCATCGCGAATCCGCTGGTGAGCGCCATGCCCGCGTTGTTGCCTGCATCGAGCAGTTGGAAGAGCGCGGTCTTTTCGCTGTGGTCCGGGCAGGCCGGATAGCCCGGAGCGGGGCGGATGCCGCGATAACCTTCGTCGATCAGCGCTTCGTTCGGCAGCGCTTCGTCGGCCGCGTAACCCCACAGGTCGGTGCGCACCACACGATGCATGTGTTCGGCAAGCGCCTCCGCGAGACGATCCGCGAGCGCCTTGAGCAGGATCGCGGAATAGTCGTCGAACGCGGCCTCGAATGCGGCGACGTGCGGCTCGATGCCGATGCCCGCGGTGACCGCGAATGCGCCGATCCAGTCGCGCACGCCGCTGTCCTTCGGAGCGATGAAATCGGCGAGGCAGAAGTCGGGGCGGTCGGCGGGTTTTTCCACCTGCTGGCGCAGGAAGTGCAGGCGAAGCGGGGAACGGGGAACGGGGAACGGGGAACGGAGGAGATCAACGGCGGGACCGGCTGCTTCGGCTTCTGCATCTTCCCGTTCCCCGACATACAGCTCCACATCGTCGCCCACCGCATTCGCCGGCCACAGTCCGACCACGGCCTTCGCCGTCAGCCACTTCTCCGCGATGATGCGATCGAGCATCGTCTGCGCGTCGTTGAACAATTCGCGCGCCTGCGCCCCCACGATCGCGTCGTCGAGGATCTGCGGATAGCGGCCGGACAGTTCCCAGCTCTGGAAGAACGGCGTCCAGTCGATGATCTCGCGCAAGCCCTGTAGCGGCACGTCGTCGAACACTTGCATTCCGGGCTTGTCCGGCGCCGGCGGGAGGTAATCCTTCCAGCCGCCGTCGAAACGCTGCGCGCGCGCATGCCCGAGCGACACCAGCCGCTTCGCGTTGCTGCGATCCTTGTGGCGCTCGCGGATGGTTGCGTAGTCCGCTTCGTTCGCGGCGACATAGGCCGCGCGCAGATCCGGACTGACCAGCGACTGCGCCACGCCGACCGCGCGCGAAGCGTCCTTGACCCACACCGCCGGCGACTTGTAGTGTGGCGCGATCTTCAACGCCGTGTGCGCGCGCGATGTCGTCGCGCCGCCGATCATCAGCGGGATCGTGAGGCCTTGCCGCTGCATCTCGCGCGCGACGTGGCCCATCTCCTCCAGCGACGGCGTGATCAGGCCGGACACGCCGATGATGTCGGCGTTGACCTCGCGCGCCTTGTCGAGGATCACCTGCGCCGGAACCATCACGCCGAGGTCGACCACCTCGAAGTTGTTGCAGGCGAGCACCACGCCGACGATGTTCTTGCCGATGTCGTGCACGTCGCCCTTCACGGTCGCCATCACGATGACGCCGTTGTTCTTGCCGACCTCGCCGGTGCGCAGCTTTTCGGCCTCGATGAATGGCAGCAGGTGCGCCACCGCTTTCTTCATCACGCGCGCCGATTTCACGACCTGCGGCAGGAACATCTTGCCCGCGCCGAACAGGTCGCCGACCACGTTCATGCCGTCCATCAGCGGGCCTTCGATCACGTCCAGCGGGCGGGTGGAACGGATCCGCGCTTCCTCGGTGTCCTCGACCACGAACGCGTCGAGCCCGTGCACGAGCGCGTGCGACAGCCTTGCGTCGATCGGCAGGCTGCGCCACGCAAGCTCCTCGACCTTGACCTCGCCCTTCTTCGCGCGGAAGCGTTCGGCGAGGTCGAGCAGGCGTTCGGTCGAATCGGGGCGACGATTGAGGACGACGTCCTCGACGCGGTCGCGCAATTCCGGATTCAGGTCGTCGTACAGCGGCATCGCACCGGCGTTGACGATGCCCATGTCCATGCCGGCGCGGATCGCGTGGTACAGGAACACCGCATGGATCGCCTCGCGCACTGCATTGTTGCCGCGGAACGCGAACGACACGTTCGACACGCCGCCGGAGATGTGCGAGCGCGGGAAGCGTTTCTTGAGTTCGCGGGCGGCCTCGATGAAATCCACCGCGTAGTTGTTGTGCTCCTCGATGCCGGTCGCGATCGCGAAAATGTTCGGATCGAAGATGATGTCCTCGGGCTCGAAACCGGCCTGCTCGGTGAGCAGCTTGTATGCGCGCGTCGAGATGTCGATCTTGCGCGCCGCGGTGTCGGCCTGGCCCGGTTCGTCGAACGCCATCACCACGACCGCATGTCCGTAGCGCTGCACGAGGCGTGCCTGGCGCAGGAATTCGGCTTCGCCTTCCTTCATCGAGATCGAGTTGACAACGCCCTTGCCCTGCAGGCACTTCAGGCCCGCCTCGATCACGCTCCACTTCGACGAATCCACCATGACCGGCACGCGCGCGATGTCGGGTTCTGCGGCGATCAACTGCAGGAACGTGACCATCGCACGCTCGGAATCGAGCATGCCTTCGTCCATGTTCACGTCGATGATCTGCGCGCCGCTTTCCACCTGCTGGCGCGCGACGATCACCGCCTGGTCGTAGCGGTTGTCGGCGATGAGCTTGCGGAACTGCGCCGAGCCGGTGACGTTGGTGCGTTCGCCGACGTTGACGAAATTCGATTCCGGGGTGATGACCAGCGGTTCGAGGCCGGCGAGCCGGGTATAGCTCCAGTTGCTCATGCGGCTGCCACTTCCTCGACGGTATTCGGCAATGCACGCGGCGGCAGGTCGGCAACCGCTTCGGCGATCGCCTTGATATGCGCTGGCGTCGTGCCGCAGCAGCCGCCGACGAGATTCAGCAGGCCGGACCCGGCGAATTCGCGCAGCATCCGCGCCATGTCGGCCGGCGTTTCGTCGTAGCCGCCGAATGCGTTCGGCAGGCCCGCATTGGGATGGGCGCTGATATGGCAGTCGGCGACCTCCGACAGGATATCCACGTAAGCGCGCAGGTCCTTCGCGCCGAGCGCGCAGTTCAGGCCGATCGCGAGCGGATGCGCGTGGCGCAGCGAATACCAGAACGCATCCGCGGTCTGGCCAGACAGCGTGCGTCCGGACTTGTCGGTGATCGTGCCGGAGACCATCACCGGCAGGCGCATGCCACGCGCGGCGAAGACGTCGTCGATCGCGAACAGCGCTGCCTTCGCGTTCAAGGTGTCGAAGACGGTCTCGACCATCAGTACGTCCGCACCGCCTTCGACCAGCCCATCGGTGGCCTCGCGGTACGCCGCAGCAAGAGTATCGAAATCGATGTTGCGGAAGCCCGGGTCGTTGACGTCCGGGCTCAGCGATGCGGTGCGGCTGGTCGGCCCGAGCACGCCGATCACGTAACGCAACCGCGAAGGATCCAGGCGTTCGGCATCGTCGCAGCAAGCGCGCGCAAGCCGTGCGCCCTCGACGTTCAGTTCGTACGCAAGGTGCTGCAGGCCGTAGTCGAGCTGGCTGATCGAGGTGCTGTTGAACGTGTTGGTTTCGATCAGGTCGGCGCCGGCTTCGAGGTACGCGGCATGTACCGAGCCGATGATGTCGGGGCAAGTCAGGGTCAGAAGGTCGTTGTTGCCCTTGAGGTCGTGGTGGACGACCGCGGCATCTCCATAGCCGTGCAGGCTGTCGCGACCATCGGCGAAACGTTCGCCGCGGAAATCCTCTTCGTGCAACTCGTGTTGCTGGATCATCGTGCCCATCGCGCCGTCGATGATGAGGATGCGCGATGCGAGGTCGGCTTCGAGCCGGGCGACGCGTTCGGGGTTCTTGTAGGGCAGCTTGGCGGTCATGGTCTGGTCACCTCGTGGAATCGGAAGCTCTTGCCGGTACGGTCTTCGGGAGCCATGCCTTCCGGATCATGGCTTCACTGCATGCATGGAAAGGACCTCGAAATGCGGCGCGCGCTTTTCGCGCGTGACGACTTCGCACGACGCCACCCGCAGTTTCGCCTTTTCGGCCATCTTCACGAGTTCGCGCGGCGTGAAGCCGAGGTTCGCGTGGCCATAGGGTTCGACTGCGTCGCGGTGTTCGTGGCGGGCGAGGCTTGTGACTACCAGGCGTCCGCCCGGGCGCAGCAGGCGCGAGGCTTCGGCGACGGCGGCGGCGGGGCGCTCGGAATACGTCAGCGCCTGCATCAGCAATGCGAGGTCGAAACTCGCATCGGGAAGCTCCAGGGCGTGCATGTCGCCGACCAGCACGCGCACATTGCGCTGCGGCTTGAGGCGTTCGCGTGCGGCCGAGACGACGCGTTCGCTGGCATCGACGCAGACGTAGCTCTTCGCGTGCGGCGCGAGCAGTTCAGCCAGCACGCCGTCGCCGGACGCGATGTCGAGCACGTCGCCGGGAACCAGTAGCGGCAACGTCGCGCGCGCCATCGCCTCCCAGGTGCGGCCGGGCGAATAGTGGCGCTCCATGTCGCCGGCGACCGAATCGGCCCAGTTCTGGTCGGCCGCGCGCATCGCGAGCACTGCCGGCAGGCGCTCGGCGTCCTGGCGCAGCAGTGGATCGTCGGTGCCTTCGCGCAGCGCGCGCCACAGCGCGGCCTCGGCGCCGTCGAGGTCGTCGCTGAAACGGTAGTACGCCGATACGCCGGCGCGGCGATCGCGCACGAGCGCGGCTTCCTTGAGACGCGCCAGGTGGGTGGACACGCGTGGCTGGGCGAGCCGTGTCACTGCGGCGAGTTCGGCGACAGTGAGTTCCTCGCGCTCGAGCAGGGCGAGCAGGCGCACGCGCGTGGGGTCGGCCAGTACCCGCAAACAGGAGGACCAGTCCTCCAGATGCATAAATATCCTTATATCTTGATTCAGAGATATAAGGAGATTAGGCTGCGCTGCGGGCTGCGTCAAGGCAGGACCGGAGGCTTGGGACAGCGGATATGGGTTCGGCCCGGGCATTCGACCGCAGCGGCTCGGGGTTGGCAGCCTCATTCGATCTGCGGGCCTGATTGAGCATCTCCACGATTCCTCCTCTTTCACCTCGTATGCTGGCACCGACGTTCACCTCATGGAGCAGTCGATGTCCCGATTCCGCACGGTCCTGGCCGCGTGCGCAATCCAGTCGTGGATGGCGGCGGCCGCGGGCGCATGGCAGGCGGCGACTCCGGAATCCACGCCTTCGCAACTGATTGCGAGGGCCGAGTCCTTGCAGGACAAGGACGATGTCGCCGCGCTGGCGATCGTGCGCAAGGCGCTCGTCCATCCGAGGATCGAGCCCCCGGAGCGCGCCCGGGGAATCGCATTGCGTTGTTGGCTGACCGTGAGCGTCGCCATCGACGACGTGCCTGCGCTCGCGACGTCCGATCTGGGCGAAGCCGAACGGATGGGCGACGCAAAAGCGATCAGCGAACTGCGCGCGTGCCGCGGTTATGCGCGCGAGCAGGCGAACGACCTGGCGAACGCAGCGCAGGATTACGAAGTCGCGCTCGCGATGGGGCGGCGCGCAGAGGACTCGGCGGCCATCGCGCAGGCGTCGGTGCTCCGCGGCGAGTTGCGCTACCTGATCGGCGATACCGCGAACGCGCTGACCGACCTGCAGTTCGCCTACCGGCTGCAAAAGCAGCGTGGCAACCAGACGCGCGCGCGTTATGCGCTCAATGCGATCGCCAACCTGTACGCGGATGAGCACGTCGGCGAATACGACAAGGCGATCGATTACTACCGGCAATTGCTTGCGGCGCACCAGGCGAACCGCGACATCGGCGAGGAGTCCACGACCTGGTTCAATATCGCGAGCACTCTCGACCACAAGGGCGACCTGAAAGGTGCGCTGGTCGCGTACGGCAAGTCGCTGGAGATCGAACTCCGGCGCGGCGACCAGGATGAGATTGCCTCGGTACGGCGCGCGCTCGGCGTCGCGCTCGTGAAACTCGGCCGCATGGACGAGGCGATGCCTCTGTTCGACCAGGCGGTCGCGCAGTTCCGCGGCACCAACGACGACGAAGGCGTGGCCGCCGCCCGGCTGTCGCGTGCCGTGGCGCTGCGCAAGCTGGGCAGGCTGCCGGCGGCGAACGAGGATCTCGCCGCCGCGCGCGACTACTTCACGCGCCATGCGAACCCACGCTTTCTGGAGAAGATCGAGTCGGAACGGGCGCTTGCGTACGCCGCGGCGTACGACTGGCAGCGCGCCTACGCCGCATCGGTCGCGCAGATCGCGCACCGCGACGAACTCGCCGCGCGGCTGAAGCAGGAAACGACGACACGCATGCGCGTCGCGTTCGATACCGAGAAGACCGAAAACGAGAACCGTACGCTCGAACAGATCAACGCGCAGAGCGCGCAGTCGCTGGAAGCATCGCGCCGAATCGAATCGTTGCAACGCATCGCGATCCTGCTCGGCATCGGCATTTCGCTGCTGCTGGTCTGGATGATCGCGCGTGCCATGCGTACGTCCCGGCGCATGCGCGCGCTCGCGCTGACCGACGAACTCACCAGGCTTCCGAACCGGCGCCACGTCTTCGAGATCGCCGATCGCGCATCCGGTGCCGCGCACGAAACATCCGCGCCATGGTGCGTGCTTGCGCTGGACATCGACCATTTCAAGTCGATCAACGACCGTTTCGGCCACGATGCCGGCGACAAGGTGCTCGTATGCGTCGCGAAAGCCTGCGGTGCCGCCGTGCGCGAGCACGATGTGGTCGGCAGGATCGGTGGCGAGGAATTCCTGGTCGTGCTGCCACGGACGCGGCTGGCCGAGGCGTGCGAGGTCGGCGAGCGGATACGCCAGGCCGTCGAGGCGCTGGCCCATAACGATATCCAGCCCGGCCTGCGCGTCACGATCAGCATCGGTGCGGCACAAAGCCAGCCGGGGGACAAGGGCGTCGGCTCTCTCGCAAAGCGCGCGGACGATTGTCTTTACGCCGCGAAGACGTCCGGGCGAAACAGGGTGGTCAGCGCAATACCTGCCGGTGGAGCCAGTCCGCAGGTATGACCACCGGAAGCCCGCGTCCCTTACAATGAGGGTCTCACGCGCGTGCGGATCGACGAGGGTTTGCCATGGATTTCCAGTTCACCGAAGAGCAGTTGATGATCCAGGACGTGGCGCGGCGCATCGCGCAGGAAAAGATCGCGCCCAGCGCCGAGGAGCACGACAAGACCGGCGAGTTCCCGCTGGCGAACATCAAGCTGCTCGGCGAGAACGGGCTGATGGGCATCGAAGTTCCGGTCGAATACGGCGGCGCGGGCATGGATCCGATCGCCTATGTGCTCGCGATGGTCGAGATCGCCGCGGCCGATGCCGCGCACTCCACGATCGTGTCGGTCAACAACTCGTTGTTCTGCAACGGCATCCTGAAGTTCGGCAGCGAGGCGCAGAAACAGAAATATGTACGCGCGATCGCCGAAGGCAGGGAAATCGGCGCATTCGCGCTGACCGAGCCGCAGTCGGGCTCCGACGCGACCGCGATGAAGTGCAGGGCGGTGAAGCAGGCCGATGGCAGCTTCGTCGTCAACGGCAAGAAAAGCTGGATCACCTCCGGCCCGGTCGCGAAGTACATCGTGCTGTTCGCGATGACCGACCCCGACAAGCATGCGCGCGGCATCACCGCCTTCCTGATCGACACCGCGAACAAGGGTTTCCGCTGCGGCAAGACCGAGCCCAAGCTCGGCATCCGCGCCTCGGCGACCTGCGAGATCGAGTTCGAAGACTACGTCGTGCAACCGGATGAAGTGCTCGGCGACGAAGGTCATGGCTTCAAGGTCGCGATGAGCGTGCTCGACGCCGGCCGCATCGGCATCGCCTCGCAGGCGATCGGCATCGCCCGCGCCGCCTACGAGGCAAGCCTGGTCTACGTGCGCGAACGCAAGAGCTTCGGCCAGCCGATCGGCAGCTTCCAGATGATCCAGGCCAAGATCGCCGACATGAAGTGCAAGCTCGACGCGTCCCTGCTGCTGACGCTGCGCGCTGCGTGGAAGAAGGGCGAGACCGAGAAGCACGGCGGCCGCTTCAGCACCGAGGCCGCGGTCGCCAAGCTCACCGCCTCCGAAGCCGCGATGTGGATCGCCCACCAAGCCGTACAGATCCACGGCGGCATGGGCTATTCGAAGGAGATGCCGCTGGAGCGCTACTTCCGCGACGCAAAGATCACCGAGATCTACGAGGGCACGAGCGAGATCCAGCGGCTGGTGATTGCGAGGAACGAGACCGGGCTGCGGTAGTTTTGAACACCAGATGACGATCGACCGCAGGGGTTTTATTGCTTTCTCGTCGAAGATGCTTGTCGGGGTTGGGGTCGCTTCCCGTCTCGCAAGGGCGGCCGACGGGCAATTTCTTCCAGAGACAAGAGACGAACTATCGCTTCCTCCGATCCCAGGGCTCTGGGGGAGAGGTGGGTATCGAGTAGCGCCCTACATTGATATGGCGGCAAAGCTACAGAAACTCGATCACGAGACTCTTGCCGCAACCTTGTATCACCTCGTTCAAGATCATGCGTACGACTACAGAATCATCATTCTTTGCCGGATGCTTTTCATGGAGCGAGCCAAGGGCGGGTTCAGGCGTCCGCTCATTGGCGGTCGGCTTCTTTTGGCGGGAACGCAGCCCGCCGACTGGCCGCTTGAACCAATTGATATCGTTGATGGAGTTCCATTCCTCATCAGTGAGGGCTATATCCTCGCGGGCCACGCGGAGTCAGCGGCGGACTACCTCGACTACTGCGTCAGGGAGTGCGATTGGTCGCCCGTTCGCTACGCACACAAGATGCCCTCCGAACTGGAGGGCTCTCTCGAAAAATTCCTCAAAGACATGCGTTGGCGGCATCCGCTCAATGTTCACGAGTCGGAATTCCTTACTGAGCAGATTGAGCAAGGCAGGGCGGATTAGCGAAGCGTAATCCGCCGCCACGGAAAGACCCTTTCCGCTCGTCCTACCCTAAGATCCTTGTTGGAAGCGGATTACGCTTCGCTAGTCCGCCCTGCATGTTGAAACATGGCAGCTGGCAGCTGATGGCCAATTCCAGCCGTCAAGCCACGCTCGTGCTGGCCCGTGCCACCCCCAGCCGGTAGAATTGCGGCCTCGTCCGCACCTGAAGACATCGCGTGAAAAAGACCGTGAAAAAGACGACCAAGCCTGTCGCGAAAGCGCCTGCCCAAAAGCCGGCTGCCGCGCGTTCGCCCGCTGCGAAAACAGCAGCTCCGGCTTCCAGCAGAAAGGCTGGTCAATCACTGAAAGCAGCCGCCCCCAAACCTGCTGCCTTGAAACCCGCTTCCTCCAGGCCTGCCGTGCTGAAGGCCGCTGAGGCGACCCCCGCGAACCCCACCGACCTGCTGGCCGCGATCAAGCGCGGGCCGATGGGCAAGGACGCGGACTATCGCCGCTACGCCGAGCGCCTGTTCGATCGCGTTTCCGGCGACGACCTCGCTGCGCGCGCACCGGCCGACTGGCTGGCGATCGCACAGGGCCTGTACGCGCTGATGCAGACCCGCAAGGCCGGAACGCCGGTGGTGCGCGTGTTCAACCCCGACCAGGCGAAGGACGGCTGGTCGACCCCGCACACCGCGATCCAGGTCGTCAACGACGACATGCCGTTCCTCGTCGACAGCGTGACCCTGGCGATGGCCCAGGCCGGGCTCGACGTCTATAACCTGATGCACCCGGTGCCGTCGGTCAGCCGCGATGGCCGCGGACGCATGACTGGCGTGGGCGAGGGCAGGCCCGAGTCGATCATCCACCTGGAAATCCATCGTCAGGGCGACGCCGCTTCGCTCAAGCAGATGCAAGCGAAGGTGATGTCGGTGCTGTCCGACGTGCGCGCGAGCGTCGAGGACTGGCCGGCGATGCGCAACAAGATGGTGCAGACCGCGGATGAGTTGCCCACCCGCAACCTTCCCGTCGACGCGCACCAGCGCGATGAGATCGAAGCGTTCCTGCGCTGGGCGGCGGACGATCATTTCACCTTCCTCGGCTATCGCGAATACAAGGTCGTAAAGCAGGGCAAGGGCGAGGTGCTGGTCGCGATGGATGGCAGCGGCCTCGGCCTGCTGCGCGGCGACCTGCGCGCCACGGCGCCGCGTTCGACCGTCGCGCTCGCGGCCAACCAGCCGGGTGGCGCGTCCGAACCGCTGATCCTGACCAAGACCAATTCGCGCGCGACCGTGCACCGTTCCGGCTACATGGACTACATCGGCGTGCTCGTGTACGACGCCAACGGCAAGGCCGTTGTCGAACAACGCTTCCTCGGCCTCTACACGTCGAGCGCCTACAACCGCAGGCCGTGGGACATCCCGGTTGTCCGCCAGCGCTACGAATACGTCATGCAGCGTTCGGG
>JBBQHA010000027.1:0-29020 GCA_038323475.1 Lysobacterales bacterium | reverse complement strand
AAGCAGCGTCGCGACTACGAGGAATTCCTCGAAGTCGACTTCTCGTTCGAAATTCCGGGTTTGGCCCGTTTCCGCGTCAATGCGTTCAACCAGAATCGGGGCGCAGGTGCGGTGTTCCGCACCATTCCCTCAGAAGTGCTGACCCTGGAAGACCTGGGTTGCCCACGCATTTTCAAGGAGCTGATCGAGCAGCCACAGGGCCTGATCCTGGTCACCGGCCCGACCGGCTCGGGCAAGTCCACCACGCTCGCCGCGAGGGTCGACCACATCAACAAGCACGAAGACGCGCACATCCTCACCGTCGAGGATCCGATCGAGTTCGTGCATACCTCGCAGAAATGCCTGGTCAACCAGCGCGAAGTCCATCGCGATACCCACGGCTTCAACGAGGCGCTGCGTTCGGCCCTGCGCGAAGACCCCGACTACATCCTGGTCGGCGAATTGCGCGACCTGGAAACCATCCGGCTGGCGCTGACCGCCGCGGAAACCGGCCACCTCGTGTTCGGCACCCTGCACACGAGTTCGGCGGCCAAGACCATCGATCGCATCATCGACGTGTTCCCCGCCGGCGAAAAGCCGATGGTGCGTTCGATGCTGTCCGAGTCGTTGCGCGCGGTGATCGCGCAGTCGCTGATGAAGAAGGTCGGCGGCGGCCGCATCGCGGCGCACGAGATCATGATCGGCACCCCCGCGATCCGCAACCTGATCCGCGAGGACAAGGTCGCGCAGATGTACTCGTCGATCCAGACCGGCGTGAGCATCGGCATGCAGACCCTCGACCAGTGCCTGCTGGACATGGTCAAGCGCGGCCAGATCACCCGGCCGAGCGCTCGCGAGTACGCCAAGGACAAGAAACTGTTCGATTGAGTGAGGAAGGGAACGGGTAACGGGGATCAGGGAACGGTGGAAGCAGGCAGGCAAAGTTCGCCGCAGCTTTCCCGAATCGATCTCTCCCCGCCTTGACTGTTCCCCGTTCCCCGTTCCCCGTTCCCCGGAGCCCGCCATGAGCAGCATCGATTTCACCTCGTACCTCAAGCTGATGGCCCATCACAAGGCGTCGGACCTGTTCATCACCGCGGGTATGCCGCCGTCGATGAAGGTCAACGGCAAGATCAGCCCGATCACCCAGACCGCGCTGACTTCGCAGCAGAGCCGCGACCTGGTGCTGAACGTGATGACCCCGCCGCAGCGCGAGGAGTTCGAGAAAACCCACGAGTGCAACTTCGCGATCGGCGTCGCCGGCCTCGGCCGCTTCCGCGTGAGCTGCTTCTACCAACGCAACCAGGTCGGCATGGTGCTGCGCCGGATCGAGACCAAGATCCCCAGCGTCGAGGAACTGAACCTGCCGGCGATCATCAAGTCGCTCGCGATGACCAAGCGCGGCATCATCATCTTCGTCGGCGCGACCGGCACCGGCAAGTCGACGTCGCTGGCCGCGATGATCGGCTACCGCAACCTGAATTCCACCGGCCACATCATCACGATCGAGGACCCGATCGAATTCGTGCACAAGCACGAGGGCTGCATCGTCACCCAGCGCGAAGTCGGCATCGACACCGACAGCTGGGAAGCCGCGCTGAAGAACACCCTGCGCCAGGCGCCCGACGTGATCATGATCGGCGAGGTGCGCACCCGCGAGGGCATGGACCACGCGATCGCGTTCGCCGAAACCGGCCACCTGGTGCTGTGCACCCTGCATGCGAACAACGCCAACCAGGCGATGGACCGCATCATCAACTTCTTCCCCGAGGACCGTCGCAACCAGCTGCTGATGGACCTGTCGCTCAACCTCAAGGGCGTCGTCGCGCAGCAGCTGATCCCGACCCCGGACGGCAAGGCACGCCGCGTCGCCATGGAAATCCTGCTGGGCACGCCGCTGGTGCAGGACTACATCCGCGAAGGCGAGATCCACAAGATCAAGGATGTCATGAAGGAGTCCACCAACCTCGGCATGAAGACCTTCGACCAGAGCCTGTTCGAGCTCTACCAGGCCGGTGAGATCAGCTACGAGGACGCCCTGCGCTTCGCCGACTCGCAGAACGAGGTCCGCCTGCGCATCAAGCTCGCCCAGGGCGGCGACGCCAAGAGCCTCGCACAGGGCCTGGACGGCGTGGAATTGGTGTCGACCGAAGACAAGCAGTTCATCCGGCGCTGATCCCGGCGCGGATGGACTGAACCGAAAAGCCGGGCATTGCCCGGCTTTTTTGTGCTCACAAAAGAGGTCCGGATGTCCCGCCGTCGTATGCAGGCTTTCGTACCGGTACTGCTCAGCCCGGTACTTGTGCCGCTACCCGCGGTCGCGGTTGAATCGATCGGTCGCCTAGGCAACAGTTACAATGATCCCGGCACGCGACGCGCGACGCGCGACAGGGGGCTGGACATGTCGATGACGGCTGCGGATCAGGTGACCGATATGCTGGTTCGCTGGCGGTCGGGCGATCGGGCGGCCGAAGCGGACCTGATGAAGCACCTGTATCCGGCCCTGCGCGCGATGGCGCAGCGTGAAGTGGGTGCCGCCGGCGCCGGCAAGCTGACCATGCATGCCACCGACCTCGCCCACGAAGCCTACCTGCGCCTGCTCGACCAGCGTTCGTCCTGGCAGAACCGCGCGCATTTCATGGCGGTCGCCGGGCGCACCATCCGACGCGTTGCGGTCGATCTGGTTCGCCAGCGCCTCGCCGAGAAGCGCGGCGCGCTGATCGATTTCGTGACATTCGACTGGCAGGACGAGAAGGGCCAGCCCGCTGCTGCGGACACCGTCGACCTGCTCGCACTCGACCAGGCGCTCGAAACCCTTTCGCAACGCGATTCGGTCGCGGCCCAGATCATTGAATTGCGCTATTTCTCGGGCCTCAACAACGACGAGGTGGCCGAGGTGATCGGTATCGGCGTGGCCACCGTGGTGCGGCATTGGCGCTTCGGGCGTGCCTGGCTGCACAGCCGTCTGTGATCCGCATCCAGCGCAATTCCGGATTTGCATGAACGATCGCATCGACACCTCGCAATGGCAGCGGCTGGGTGCGCTCTTCGACCACGCGATCGGTCTGGATGCCGCGGGACAGGCCGAATTGTTGCGAACGACCGGGCTCGACGATGCCGAGCTCGCGCAGGCGCTCCGGTCCCTGCTCGATGCGGACGCACGCCACCACGCCCGCACGTCCGAACATCGCGATCGCGTGCTGCAAGGTTCGCTCGCCGCCATCGACGCCCCCGGCATTGCCGTCGGCGACCGGGTGGGTCCATAAATCCTGCGCGAAGAGTTCGGCCGCGGCGGCATGGGCGTGGTGTTCCGCGCCGAGCGCGCTGACGGCCAAGTACGCCAGGAAGTCGCGCTCAAGATCGTCAAACGGGCGCTGCTCGATGCCAGCGGGCGCGAACGCTTCCTGCGCGAACGCGAGATTGTCGCTGCCTTCCAGCATCCGTACATCGCGCGCATGCTCGATGTCGGACAAACCGCGGACGGCTCGCCGTACCTGGCGATGGAGCTGATCCGCGGGCTTCCGATCACCGGCTACTGCGATGCGGGCAGGCTCGACGCGCGCGGGCGGATCGAGGTGTTCCTGCGCGTGTGCGAGGCGGTGCAGCATGCGCACGCGAACCTCGTGCTGCACCGCGACCTGAAGCCGAGCAATGTCCTGGTCGGCGACGACGGCCAGCCGAAGCTCATCGATTTCGGAATCGCCAAGCCGCTCGGGCTGCTGGCAGATGAAGAACACCAGCAAACCGCAACGGCTGCGCGGTTCTTCTCGCCGAGCAACGTCGCGCCCGAACAACTTCGCGGCGAACGCGTCGGCGTGGCCTGCGATGTCTACCAGCTTGGTACCCTGCTGCACGAACTGCTGTGCGGCGCCACCGTGTTCGATGCTTCGGGGCTTACGGCCGGACAGCTCGAACAGCGCATCCTTGATGTCGCGCCCGAAGCTCCGAGCGCACGTGCTGCGCGCGCCAGCGATGCGACCGCGCAGGCGCACGCCGCCGCGACGCCTGCGGCGCTGGTGCGTGAGCTGCGCGGCGACCTCGATGCGATCGTCGCCCAGGCGTTGCGCAAGCCGCCGCGCGAACGCTACGGCTCGGTCGAGCAATTGGCGGACGACCTGCGGCGCTATCTCGATGGACGCCCGGTAGCCGCCCTGCGCGGCCGGGGCTGGTATCGCGCACGCAAGTTCCTGCGACGGCATGCGCTGGCGGTCGCTGCATCGACGGCGGCGCTAGTGCTGGTTGCCGCCTTTGTGGCGGCACTTTGGTCGCAGTCGCAGCGCATCGCACGCGAACGTGACCTTGCCCAACGGGAACGCGACCATGCCGAGCACGTCGCGCAGTTCCTGACCGACGTGTTCAAGGCGGCCGATCCCGCCGAAGCGCTGTCGCGCGACCAGCCGATCGGCACCGTGCTCGACAACGCCCGCAAGCGCATGTCAGGGCAGCTCGGCGACGAGCCCGGCCAGCGTGTGCGGATGCTCGGCGTGCTCGCCGGCGTCTACACGAGCCTGGACGACCGCGACACCGCGGTGGGCCTGCTCGACGAAGCACGACGGATCCTCGACCGCACGCCAACCGTCGATCCGCGGATCGTGCTGGCCTACGACCTGCAGCGATCGCACCTGATGGCAGATCGCGGCGACGGCAAGGCGCAGCGCGACTTCGCGAACCGCGCGCTAGCACTCCAGCGCGCGCTTGGCGACAGCCCCGGGAAGCAATGGGAGGCTCGCGTCCTGCTGGCCGCTTCGCTGGACGACCGTGGCACGAGCGTCGCGTTCGAACCCATGGACACGCTGTTGCGGGAACTGGCGCACGACCCCGATGTGTCGCCCATCAAGTACGCCAAGGAGCAGGTGCAACTCGGTCAGGGTTACGCGATCGCAAATGCAACGGCGCTCGCCGAGCCCCTGATCCGGCATGGCCTCAAGACCCTCGAGGCCAGGCTTCCCGCCGATCATCCCGACGTGATGAGCGCCAGGAAATCGCTGGCCGACCTGCTGGATTTCAACCTCGATCGCCCCGACGAGGGGGCGGCAATCATGAAGGACGTGATCGCGCGGCAGAAGCGGGTGTTCGGCGAGCATTCGAGCTCGGTCGCCAATTCCTACATCACGCTCGCAAATGCCTACGTGCAGATGCATCGACTCGACCTGGCTGCCGCCGCGGCCCAGTCCGGGTGCGATATCCAGCATCAGGTCTATACGCGCCCCAACCAGGCTCTACTGAAGTGCCTGACGACGCTGGGGAACATCTACGAGGCGATCGACGGCAAGCTCGAGCTGGCGGCAGCGAACTACGCGGAAGCTGCCCGCGTTGCCGCGGCCATCAGTGGCGAAAACGGCAACGACGCGCTCAAGATGCGCGCCGAACTCGGCCACATCCGCGTCCTCCAGGGTCGCCCTGACGAGGCGGAGCTGCTGCTTGCGCCGATTTATCTCCTGTTGGACAAGCAATCCCCCGACTACGCCAATCAGGCGCTCTTCCATGCCGAAGCCCTGCATCTGCTGCATCGCGACGCCGAAGCTGTTGCCGTCCTCGACCGCATGGAGCCGCTGTTGAAGAAGTATCCCGACCGGCTGGACGAGGAAACCGTTGACGCCTTGAATCTGCGCAAGGCGATCGTTGCCGGGAGGTGAGGACGTCCACATTGCTCACCTCCCAAATAAAGTGGCGGTGTCAGAGAGGACTGGCCCCGGCCTTCATCGCAAAGAAGCGTCCCGTTGGAAAACTCCTGCGGGACGCTGCGCAGGATCACTACGGCGGCGCTCACTGGGCGGGAGCAGGTTGACGCATCTCCATCAATGTTGCGTCCAGGACGGTCTGCCGCGATTCGATCTGTCTGGCGTACTGCGGCTTGTGAACCAGCATGCCACTGTCGCCAGGCGTGTTTCCAAAGCGACGACTCGCCAATGTTTCGCTTTCCGTCCTACCTGAAATACAGATCGATGTAGTCGAGTACTTCGTCCTTTCCGTCCGGCTCGGTCATCTTCTGCATGCGCCAGAACTTGCGGGCGCCCCAGGCTTTCATCTGGAAGGTTCCCTTGCGCTCGTACGGGGCGCCGGCGTTGAGGTAGCTGACCCGGGTGGTGATCGTGCCGTTGAACTCGAGTTCCCGCGCGTTGACGACCCGGATCGATCCCTTGATGGCCATCGTGTTGAGTTCGCCCTTGTAGCGTTCTTCCTGGTAGCCATCCAGCTGCAGTTGGCCATGGTCCTTGTAGATTCGCGCCTTGCCGAAGCCGTTGTTGTTCTGCAGCCACTGCAGCGACAACGCATGCTCGCCCAATGCAAGCGGCGGCGGGTCGGCCGGGTGCGGAGCGGCGCCTGCCGTCTGGATAGCTGCGAGGAAGATCGAGAGCGCGAGAGCCTTGATCGGATGCATGGGCAGTCCCCGGGTAGGAGCATCAAGAATAATCGCGATCAGGGGCACGCAGCGATTCCCGGCAAATTGCCTCCACGCCGTTCCGGAGACGGGTGTGCAGGAGTTGAAGTTCTCCTGGATCGGGCTCTCGGATGGTACAAACGGGCCGGATTTCGTGTCGTTCGAGCTTCACGCCAATGCGCGCCTGCCCTGTAAAGACCGGATCTCCATTTCCTGACGAACCCGGATGGCGCGGCTCCTCTTTGCTACGCTGGATTCGATGAAAGGCTTCTGGAACAAGGCGCGTCCGTTCGTCCTGTCGTTCGGCTTGCACGTCTTCGTGCTGGCATTGCTGTGCCTGGGATTCGCGCAGACCCAGCCGCGCAAGGCAGCCGGCGACGAGGCGCCCGCCGTCGAGGCCACACTGGTCACGGCACCGTCGCAGCCGGCATCGCGTCCGGCGGAACCAGTGCAGGCTCAGCCGAAAGCACAGCCATCGCCGCCGTCGCCGCTGCCGAAGCCGCAGCCGCAGCCACAGCCGATCGCGTCCCGGCCGCCGTTACCGAAGACTGCGGCGGAGGACAAGCCCAACCCGATTCCTGCCGTGCAGAAGCCTGCTGCGCCGCCCGAACCGCAACCGGACATCCAGCCGGATCCGCCACAGGACGAAAGTGACCTCCACCGGGAATTCCTGCCGACCCGTACGGACGCGACTAGCGCAGATGCCCAGCCGGCCGCGGAGCCGCCGCCCGACACGTCGGATCCGTACGCGGAAATGCGCAGGCAGCGCGCGGAAGCCGAACGCCAGTACCAGATCCACGAACAGAACATCCTGCAGATGCAGGACCAGCAGGCGCAACGTGCGCGCGTGTTCATGCCGGTCGCGACGGTCGCCCCAATGTTTCCGGTGGCCGGCAACGGCGCTCGGAATCAACATCTTCCCGATCCGCTGTCCGCGACGCTCGAGTTCGGCGTCGACGGATCGTGGACGCCCGACGGATCGTTGCAGCTGACGACGTGCAGCGCCGGAGATCTCCAGCCGGTCGATGGCGACGCGTTCACGACGGTCTGGACCGACTGCCAGGTGCGCGGTGGATGGCGCGACGCCAGCCCGTTCTTTGACTCTCCTTAGGCGCGCGGATCGCCGGGCGCTGCGACCGGGCCGGGTCGTTCAGCCGTTGCGGTCGGGCTTGGTCATCTTGTCGTTGATCTCCGCGCGGAACTCGCTGAGTTCCCGGATCAGGGTCTCGATGTTGACCTCGTTCTTGAGGTTGACCTTGAAGTCGGTTTCGGCGCGCGCTCGATCCTTGATCGACTGGCGGTTCTGGCTCATCACGATCAGCGGCCCCTGCAGGCCGACCAGCACCGCCAGCGCGAGGTTGAAGAACGCGTAGGGATACGGGTCGAGCGGATCCTTCATGAGGATGGCGGTGTTGATCACGCACCAGCCGGCGGTGATCGCGAGCAGGAAGATGATGAACTTCCAGCTGCCGTTGAGTTCGGCGACGCCGTCGGCGAGGCGGTCGCTCCACGACAGGTTCTGCTCGAATTCCGCATCGACGTTCTTCGCGGCGCGCGCGGACAGCATCGTGTTCGTCTCGCGCAACCGCTCGCTCATCGTGCGCAGGATCGCCATCGCCGCGCGCGGCCGGCTGTCGAGGTATTTCTCGAGCGTCTCGCGCTGCAATTCAAGCAGCACTGCGTTCGTGGTCGCGAGCGCGCTTGCGCTGCGGGGGAGGTCGTCGAACAGTGACAGCTCGCCGAAGAACTCGCCGCGCGCGATGTCCTTCAGCGAAATGCGCTGCGACTTCTCGCCGGGCAGGTGGATGTTGATGTCGCCGCTCTCGACGATGTACATCGCGCTGCCGACGTCGCCCTGCGAGAAGATCGTCGTGCCGGCGCGGAAGCTGCGCTGTTCGAGCGCCGCCGACAACGCGACCAGATCGTCTTCCGCGAGGCCCTCGAACAGGGGGATCGAACGTAACAGGGAGGTGGCATCCACGAGCGGATCTCCGTGACCAGCGAGGCATCGTACCCGACGCGCGGTCGCCGGATGAAGCGGCTAAACCGGGACGTCCTTGCCCATCGCCCAGGCGACCTGGTGCGGGTCGAAGCCGGTCTCGATGGTCGGCTTGACGATGCGGAAGTACGGCGAGACGTCGAAGTCGCGCGGCGCGAACAGGCTGTGGTGGCGGATCTGCAGCAGTTCCTTGCGCTTGCTGCGGGTTGCCGAATCGTCGCCGTCGAGCACGACCTGCGGCAGGATCGGGTAATGCACCGACTGGTAGGCCTGCGCGATCAGGCTCGAACAGATGGCCCTGGTCGGGTCGCCGCTACCGATCGCCAGCGCGCGGCGCTTGAGGCGGTCGGGCAGGGGCGGAGTACGGATCAGGTAGCGGACCAGGTCGACGATGTTCTTCATGTCGTACTGGTGGCCGAGGCGTGCCATCGCGAACGCGACCACTTCGTCGATCTCGTGCGGTTCCAGCCCGACCGGCCGGCAGATGCGCGTATGGAAGTTCGCGAATTTCGACAGCGGCACGATGTGCACGCCGAGGATCACATCGGCTTCGAGCAGCTGCGGCGACGGCTGGCCGGATTCATCCAGGCCGTCGCTGACGCACAACGCCGCATGCGACCAGGTGGACTGGGTGAGGTAGCGGATCGCCACCGAAAAACGGCTGTTGCCATCCACCAGCAGCACGTCGCCCTTGCGGATCGTGGTCGCCAGTTGCGCCGGCATCGAGGTCGACGGATTGCGCCCACGGTCGATCGACTTGGACAGATACCGCGCCAGGGCGCGGCCGATGCGTTCGCGTATCCCGAACATGCTGCGACTCCCCGGTTGCGTGCGCCGCGCACGCCGATCCCACGCACTTAGAGTAGGCAGACTCGCGGCCGGCCGCCAGCGGCGCAGTTGCACGATCCCGCAGCGGTCCCGGCCGCCTGACGCTAGAATGCGCCCATGGACCGCGAGTTCCTCGTCAACCACTTCCTGATCGCCGTGCCGGCGATGGACGACCCGCATTTCGCGCGCGGCGTGACCCTGCTGTGCGAGCACAACGAACACGGCGCGATGGGCCTGCTGGTGAATCGTCCTTCGGACTACCGGCTCGGGGAAGTGCTCGAGCAGATGGATCTTGCGACCGAACTGGCCGCGATCGCTGAAGACACCGTGCTGGTCGGCGGCCCGGTGCTGCCCGACCGCGGCTTCGTGCTGCACGACGGCGGCGACGATTGGCCCTCCACGATGCGCGTCGCGCCGGGGCTGGCAGTGACGACCTCGCGCGAAATCCTGGTCGCGATGGCGCGCGGCTTCGGTCCGCGCAGGCACCTGGTCACCCTCGGCTACGCGAGTTGGGCGGCCGGGCAGCTCGAACAGGAAATCGCCGACAACGCCTGGCTCACCGTGGCTGCCGACCAGGAAATCGTGTTCGACACGCCGATCGAGCAGCGCTGGCAGGCCGCTGCGCGCAGCCTTGGCGTCGACCTTGGCCAGTTCGCCGGCTACGTCGGCCACGCATGACCGATGCGATGCATCCCATCATCACCGTGATCGGCTTCGACGTCGGCGCCAAGCGCATCGGCGTGGCGGTCGGCAACGCGGTGTCGGCGACCGCGCGCGACCTGGCCGTCGTGGACATGCGCGACGAAGTCGCCGACTGGCCGGCGATCGACAGGCTGCTGCGCGAATGGCGACCCGACGCCCTGGTGATCGGCGATCCGCGCACGCTCGCCGATGGCGACCAGCCAGCGCGCCAGCGCGCGCACCGGTTCGCACGCGATGCGCACGCACGCTACCGCCTGCCGGTACGGCTGGTGGACGAACGCAGCAGTTCGATCGAAGCCGCGCAGCGCTTCGCCGATGCGCGCGCCGCGGGCGCACGCAAGCGCACCGATGCGCGGAATCTGGACGCGCTGGCCGCGGCGGTGATCGTCGAGCGCTGGCTGGCCGCACCGAACGACAGCGAAAACGTGCCCGATACCGAAGCGCCAACCCCATCCGAACCACCATCAGTGAACGTGGCGCCATGAACGATCCGATCCCCGACAACGACCAGCAACTGCGCGCCGATGGCAGCCTGCGCCATCTGCTCACCCTCGAAGGACTGCCGCGCACAGCACTCGAGCGCGTGCTCGACGCCGCCCAGCGCCTGCGCGCGGATGCACTCAACGGCACCGTGCTGCGCACGCGCCTCGCCGGACGCACCGCCTGCACATTGTTCCTCGAGCCCTCCACGCGCACGCGCAGCGCTTTCCATCTGGCGGCGACACGGCTGGGCATGGACGTGCTGAACTTCGATCTGTCGGCGTCGTCGGCGGGCAAGGGCGAGACCACGCTCGACACCTTGCGCAATCTCGAGGCGATGGGCGTGGACTGCTTCATCGTCCGTGCCGGCGAGAACGGCGCGGTCGCGGCGCTGGCCGCGCAGGCTGGCGCAAACACTGCGCTGATCAATGCCGGCGACGGCCGCAGCCAGCACCCGACCCAGGGCCTGCTCGACATGCTGACCCTGCGCCAGGCCAAGGGTGCGGATTTCTCGAAACTCACGGTGCTGCTCGTCGGCGACGTCCGCCATTCGCGGGTCGCGCGCTCGGACCTCGCGGCGTTGCGTACGCTCGGCTGCGGCGAGATCCGCGTCTGTGCGCCGCAATCGCTGATGCCCTACATGTACGAACTCGACGGCTGCGTGGTCGGGCACGACCTCGATGCAATGCTCGACGGGGTCGACGCCTTCATGATGCTGCGCCTGCAGCGCGAGCGCATGGAGGAAGGGCTGGTGCCGTCGCTGGAGGCCTATTTCCGCGAATTCGGCCTCGACGCCGCCCGCCTCGCACGCGCCAAGTCCGATGCGGTCGTGCTGCATCCGGGGCCGATGAACCGTGGTGTCGAGATCAATGACGACGTCGCCGACGGACCGCAGTCGCGCATCCTCGCGCAGGTGTCGAACGGGGTGGCGGTAAGGATGGCGGTGATGTTGGAGTTGTTGCGCGCCTGAGCAATTCCGCTCGCGGCGAGCCTTTCGGCAGGCGCGGACAGGCCAGAACGGACGGAGCCGACCCGCGGGCTTGTCGTCCTGAGCGTAGCGAAGGATCTGTCCATGCTGCGGATGGATTCAAGGATGCCGACATGAAGATGGCCGAGCTCGTGTCCGCAATCCTTCGGGCCTTGCCCCCAAACGGAAGACGAGCTTGGCGAGAGAGCCGAGCCGGAGCAAGAGCCCCAGCGCGCCCAGCGCGCGAAACTCTTGATGTTGCCCTCGACCCAAGCCAATGGCAGATCCCTCGCTCCGCTCGGGATGACAGAAAAACCGCAGGCTACAAACAGAGTCAACCTAACAGAATGAACCAAGCAGGGTGAACCAAACAGGATGAACCAAACAGGATGAACCAAACAGAGTGAACCAAGCAGGGTGAACCAAACAGGGTGAATCAAACTGAGTGAACCAAAATCACTCGACCACGGTCCCGCCCGGCAAGTACCGGAACGTCCGGGTGATGTTGAGGATGTCCGGGTCGTCCTTTGTATGCGGCAACTCCGGGAACGGCACCGCCAGCCGCACCGTCTGCACGGCAGCCTGGTCGAGCACCGGGATGCCGCTGGACTGGATGGTGTCGATGCTGGCGACGCTGCCGTCGCGGCGGATCTCGACGGTCAGCACGACCGAGCCGGCCAGGTTTCGGCGGCGCGCTTCGTCGGGGAAATTCAGGGTGCCGACGCGTTCGAGCCTGGCGACGTAGGCGCGCATGTAGGCGGCGTATTCGTATTCCTGGGTGCTCGCGCTGAAGAACTTCTTCTTCGGGCGCCTGGCATAGAGCTGCTGGGTGCGCAGGAGTTCGGCGGTGAGCCGGGCTTCCTCCAGGCTCTGCTCGGTGAGGGCGTGGCCGACCGGCAGCGGCAGCGCACTGACCGGTTGCGCTTCCTGCGGCGCAGCGACGCTGCGCATTGCGCTGGTCGTGGTCAGCAGGCGTTGCACGGCGTCGGGCTGCGGCGGCGGCGCCTGCGCCTCCAGCGGTTTCGGCGCGATGCCCGGATCGGGCTTGGGGACGTTCGCGAGCTGCGGCTCGCCGGGGCGCTGCGCGAAGTCCTTGTCGCCGCCGCCCTGCTGGTTCGCCTGCGCAAGGAAGTCGGCCTGGGTCGGCGGCTTCGCGGTGCGGGTCTGGGTGAGGATCACGTCCAGGGTCGGCACGACCGGCGCCGGGTCTTCGCGGCTGAAACCGATGCCGAGCACGAAGATGCCGTGCACCAGCAGGGACAGCGCCAGCGTCGCGACCAGGCGGTCGCCGGGACCGATCCGGCGTGGCGCCGGTACCGCGCTCACGCGCAGCGTGCTTCGATCGCGTCGAACAGCAGCCCGGCGATGTTCAGGCCGAACTGCTTGTCCAGTTCGCGGATGCAGGTCGGGCTGGTGACGTTGACCTCGGTCAGCCAGTCGCCGATCACGTCGAGGCCGACGAACAGCATCCCGCGACGCTTGAGCTCGGGCCCGACCTGCGCAGCGATCCAGCGGTCCCTGTCGCTGAGGGGGCGGCCTTCGCCGCGGCCGCCGGCGGCGAGGTTGCCGCGGAACTCGCCGCCCTGCGGGATCCGCGCGAGGCAATACGGGACCGGCTCGCCATCGACCAGAAGGATGCGCTTGTCGCCATCGACGATCTCGGGCACGTAGCGCTGCGCGAGCGCCAGCGATCGTCCGTTCGCAGTCAGGGTTTCGAGGATGACATTGATATTGTCCTCGCCGGCGCGGACGCGGAAGATCGAGCGTCCGCCCATGCCATCGAGCGGCTTGAGCACGCAATCGCCGTGCGTGTCCACGAATGCCCGCAGCGCGGCCATGTCGCGCGAGACCAGGGTCGGGGGGCAACACTCGGGGAACAGGAAGGCGCCGAGTTTCTCGTTCAGGTCGCGCAGCCCCTGCGGGTCGTTGACGATCAGCGCGCCTTCGCGCTGTGCGAGCGACAGGATCTGGGTGTCGTGCAGGTAGTCCTCGTCCACCGGCGGGTCGGTGCGCATCAGCACTGCGTCCATCCCGCCGAGGGAGGTCTCCGCGAACGGGCCGAGGCTGTGCCAGGCGGCCGGATCGTCGGCGACGGTCAGGCGCGCGCAGACGGCCATCGCGCGGCCATCGCGTAGTCCAAGCCCCCCCGGGCGCACGTAGTGCAGCCGGTGGCCGCGTCGCTGCGCTTCCAGCAGCATCGCGAATGTCGAATCCTTGGCGATGCCGATGGAACCGATCGGGTCCATGACCACGGCGACATCGAGCGTTCGGCGGGTCTGCATCGGTGTATCCTCCGGGACACGGATGGTAGCAGGCAGGGTCGGAAAAGCGTGCGGAATGCCACGTAATCCGTTGACAGCGCTTGACAGTATCGCGGCCGACTGAGATATAGATGGTTCGCGCTGCAGCAAGGGATGGTGCGCCGTATGAACCCGGCAGCGACAGGGGATGACCGATGGATCATGTGAAAGATGCCGGTCCTGCGACCGGGCTGAAGGTGATGGTCATCGATGATTCGAAGACCATCCGCCGTACTGCGGAAAGCCTGCTCAAGCGGGAAGGCTACGACGTGGTCACCGCGACTGATGGCTACGAGGCGCTCGCCAAGATCGCCGACCACCAGCCGCAGATCATTTTCGTCGACATCATGATGCCGCGGCTGGATGGCTATCAGACCTGCGCGCTCATCAAGAACCACCAGATGTTCCGGTCCACGCCGGTGATCATGCTGTCCTCCAAGGACGGCCTGTTCGACAAGGCGCGCGGCCGCATCGTCGGTTCCGAGCAATACCTCACCAAACCCTTCACGCGCGAAGAGCTGCTTTCGGCGATCCGCACCCACGTACCCAAAGGTTGACTACCAACTTCCCAAAGGCAATTCGCAGCCCCCGTGGCGAGAGGCCGGTTCCCGACAACAAATTCGCACAGACGTACCGAAACGTTCATTCACGGAAGCAATCGGCGCACGGCATCACAGATTGGGCTGTACAGGGGATTTAGCATGGCGCGCATCGCAATCATCGAGGACTCGTTGACCGACACGGCGGTATTCACCGACATGCTGCGGCGCCACGGTCATCAGGTCATCAGTGCGGGGAGCGCCGAGGAAGGGGTCGAGTTGGTGCGGCGCGAGTTGCCGGAGTTGGTGTTGATGGACGTGATCCTGCCGGGCATGAACGGTTTCCAGGCGACACGCGCGCTCAGCCGCGATCCGAAGACCAGTGCAATACCGGTGATCATCGTCAGTACCAAGGCAATGGAAACGGATCGGGTGTGGGGAATGCGTCAGGGGGCGAAAGACTACATGGTCAAGCCACCCAGCGAGGCCGACCTGATCGGCCGTATCAACAGTCTGCTAGGGATCGGCTGACCGCCATGTCCAAACGTCGCAGCAACAAGAACAAGAAGGCCGGTCCGGTCACGCTCATCACGCCGGATGCGGTGAATGCGCCCGAAACGCAGCCGATGCCTGAAGCGCATGAACAGGCGCAGGACGGCCATGGCCTGGATGCCGGACACGAGGCCCAGGAAACGGCTGCAGTCGCGGAGATCGCGATCGCCGAAGACGCGGATCCGTCCGCGCAGGAGTCCGATTTCGCCACGCTCGACGAGCCGGCAGCGGTAATTTCCGATGTCGGGGATACCACCGCTGGCGAGACCCCCGTGCCGGAGGTCCACGACTTCGAGGATGCCTCGGGGGCGCTGGCGCGCGCCATCGAAGTCGATCCAATCACCATCACGTCCAAGGCGATGCAGGTCGAATCGATCTCGATCGTCGATGCGTCGCACGCGCTGACCGAAATGGGCGAGCAGGGCATGCAGGAAGGATCGGATCCGCACGCCGGTACCGCGTGGGGTTCGCTCGGGTCAATGTCCACGGGCGCCACGGTGACGTTCGATTTGCCCGAATCGGACATGTCGGTTCCCGATGCCGTCGAAGAGTCCGTCGGCAAGGGCAAGAAGCCCGACCGCCGGCTGAAGCTCAACAAGCTGCAGAAGCACGCCCGCGGCGCGCCTGCGGCCGAGCCCGAAGCGGCTCCAGCCGAACCCGAGCCCGTGCCGGAACCGAAGGCGCCGCGCGAGCCGCGCATCGCCGCGTTCGCCAAACTCACCGAATACCAGGAGCTGAGCCTCGCGCATGTGCCTGGCCTGCCCGAAGAATCCGACGTGCCAGGACACTGGCGCGGGGTTGGTTTCGGTCTCGGCGGCCGCCGTCTCGTGACCGCGTTCGACGAGGTCGTCGAAATCATGAGGATGCCGCAGATCACCCATGTTCCCGGCACGCAGTCGTGGATGCTCGGCGTTGCCAACGTGCGCGGCACCCTGCTGCCGGTGGTCGACCTCAAGCAATTCCTCGAGGGCGAACGCACCGTGATCCATGAAGGCCAGCGCGTCCTCGTGGTCCGCCAGTCCGGCGGCAACGTGGCGGTGTTGATCGACCAGCTGTACGGCCAGCGAAGCTTCAACGATTCGCAGAAATCCGGTGCGGCCAACGACGCGAGTCGCTACGGGTATTTCATCAAGCAGGTGTACCGTGTTGGCGACAACGACTGGGGTGTGTTCAGCATGTCGATGCTGACCCGCACACCGGAATTCAGGCAGGCTGCGGCGTGAGCTGCAGTTCGTTCTTACAAGTGATCGAGGTCGAGTCATGAGCAATGTAAGCGGTGGACTTGTCGAACGGGCCCGTAACCTGGGCACCAATGTCTGGATTACGATCGTGGTCGTGTCGCTGCTGGTGTTCGGCGCGAACACTGGCTTTTCCACCTTGTACGGCAGGCAGGAGACGAATGCGGGCGTCCTGGTCGCCGATATCTCGGTGAAATCCCAGCAGCTCGCGGTGCAGGCCAAGGACGCCCTCGGCGGCGACCCGGATGCCTTCACGAAGTTCAAGGACACCCGCGACGCGATCGAGACGAACATCAAGAACCTGCAGGACGGCAATCTCTCCGCCGGCGTGCCCTCGTACCGGACCGCGCAAGGCGTCAGTGCCCCGCTGCAGAAGCTCTCCGATACCTGGACGCCGATCGCCTCGAACGTCGACCTGATCATGCGCAACCAGGACCAGGTGCTCGCGATCGCGCAGGGCGCTGATCAGTTCGCCAGCAAGGTCCAGCCGCTGAAGTCGCGCATGGACGAAGTGGCCCGCGCGATGTCCGACGGCGGCGCGCCCGCTGCGCAGTTGCTGCTCGCGATGCGCCAGATCAACCTCGCCGATACGATCGCGCGTGACGTGGCGGTGCTGCGCTCCGGCGGTGCCGGCTCGCAACAGGCGGGCGATGCGCTCGCCCGCGAGTCCAGCCTGTTCGGCCAGGTGCTGAAGGGCTTCCAGGACGGCGACAGCGGCCTGGGCATCACCAAGCTCAACGGCGCGAGTGCGGTGGCGGCATTGAACCAGGTCAACAAGCTCTGGGTCGAAGCGCAGCAGTCGCTCGACAAGATCCTGAAGGCCTCCAAGCAGTTCGCCGCGGCGCAGGACAGCGAGAAGCAGATCTCCGACGGCTCCACCCTGCTGCTGGTCAATTCGCAGGCCCTGTACTCGTCGTTCACGTCGTTGAACACGCACCGGGTGTTCCCGAGCGCGTACGTCGGCTTCGTGTCGGGCGCCGCCCTGCTGGTTAGTCTGATCCTGCTGCTCTATACCTTGTACCTCCAGCAACAGGCGCGATTCCGCAAGACACAGGAAGACAGCCAGCGCAACCAGGAAGCGATCATGCGCCTCCTGAACGAGACCGGTTCGCTCGCGGAAGGCGACCTGACCGTCCGCGCGACCGTCACCGAGGACATCACCGGCGCCATCGCCGACTCGATCAACCTCGCCGTCGAAGAGCTGCGCAGCCTGGTGACGACCATCAACGAGACCGCCGTGCAGGTCGCGGCGGCATCGCAGGAAACCCAAGCCACCGCAATGCACCTGGCCGAAGCCGCAGAGCACCAGGCGCAGCAGATCAACACCGCCTCGGACAAGATCTCGGAAATGGCGGCGTCGATCGACGAGGTGTCGAAGAACTCCGCCGAGTCGGCCGACGTGGCCCAGCGCTCCGTGCAGATCGCAGCCAAGGGCGCCGACGTGGTGCGCCAGACGATTCAAGGCATGGACAGCATCCGCGACCAGATCCAGGAAACCTCGAAGCGCATCAAGCGCCTCGGCGAGTCCTCGCAGGAAATCGGCTCGATCGTCGAACTGATCAACGACATCTCCGAGCAGACCAACATCCTCGCACTGAACGCCGCAATTCAGGCCGCGTCGGCCGGTGAGGCGGGCCGCGGGTTCGCGGTCGTGGCCGACGAAGTGCAGCGACTTGCAGAACGCGCATCCAACGCCACGAAGCGCATCGAAACGCTGGTGCAGACGATTCAGTCCGATACCAACGAAGCGGTGAACTCGATGGAACAGACCACCGCCGAGGTGGTGTCGGGTGCACGACTGGCCGAGGACGCGGGCTTGGCGCTGGGCGAGATCGAAACGGTGTCGCCCGATCTGGCAAACCTTATTTCGAACATCACGACCGCCCCCAAGCAGCTGTCCACGGCCGCGACCGATATTACTGCCACCATGAACTCGATTCAGGAGATCACCTCGCAGACCTCGCACGGTGCCAGCCAGACAGCCGAGTCGATCGGCAACTTGGCACAGCTCGCTGCAAACCTGCGTAGGTCGGTCGCCGACTTCAAGCTGCCGGGCTGAAAGGCCTCCACGTGACAGTACTGCGCGGCTCCACCCCAGTGATGGACTCGCGCGCTGACGGGACTTCGGGATGAGGCTGCAACAAGACTCCAATTTCACCACCCTGAGTTGGGTAAAGCCCGAGCTCGACGAGACCCTGCGCCAGGCGCGGCAGGCGTTGGAATCCCACGTCGAGAACGGTGCCGAACGCGGCCAGATGCAGGTGTGCGTGGCCCAGTTGCACCAGGTGCAGGGCGTCCTGCGCATGGTCGAGTTGTACGGCGCGGCGATGGTAGCCGAGGAAATGGAGCAGCTCGCTACCGCGCTGCTTGGCGAGGGCGTGGCCAACCGCGAGGAAGCCTACGGCGCGCTGATGCGCAGCATCATGCAGCTGCCCGACTACCTCGAGCGCCTGCAAAGCGGCCACAAAGACATCCCGATGGTGCTGCTGCCGTTGCTCAACGACCTGCGCGGCGCCCGCGGCGAGAAGGTCGTGCCGGAAAGCGTGCTGTTTTCGGTCGATCTGCATCGCCCGTTGCCGGCCTCGGTCGACAGCATTCGCGCAACGCTCCCCGAACCGCAGCTACGCACCGAAGTCGAATCGCTCCGCGAGGGATTCCAGTCCGTCCTGCTGCCCTGGCTGCGCGATGAGGAGAAACCGGAAAACATCGCCACCTTGCGCGCCGTGTGCACGCGCCTGGTCGGGATCCTGAATGCCGAACCGGCGCGCAAGCTGTTCTGGATCGCCGCAGGCATCCTCGACGCCCTGCACTCCGGCGCGTTTGTCGCGAGCAAGCCGCTCAAGCAGGCGCTCGCCAAGCTCGAACGCGAAATCAAGCGGATCGTCGACGAAGGCGAAACCGCCTACGCCGCCGCGCCGCCATCCGAACTCACCCGCCAGCTGCTGTACTACGTCGCAAACGCGCCGACCGACAATGCCCGCATTGCCGAGATTCGCGCGACGTTCGGCCTCCAGCGCGAGCAGCACAACGAACGCGAACTCGCGCATGCGCGCGGCAGCCTGACCGGCCACAACCGCGAGCTGCTCGACACGGTGTCCGCAGGCATCAAGGAAGACCTGCTGCGCGTCAAGGAAGCGCTGGACATGCACCTGCGCACGAGTGGGGCGCCGGTCGCCGAACTGTTCCCGCAGGCCGAGGCATTGGGCAACATCGCCGATACCCTCGGCATGCTCGGTCTGGGCGTACCCCGCAAGGTCGTGCAGGACCAGCGCACCGCGATCCAGGCTCTGTCGAGCGGACAGCGCGTCGCCGACGAAAGCGCGCTGCTGGATATCGCCGGCGCATTGCTCTACGTCGAGGCATCGCTGGACGACCAGGTCGCGCGCCTTGGCCAGGCGCCCGAGCAGGCCCAGGACGGCACGACGATGCCGCTGCGCGAGTCGCAGCAGGCGCTCGATGCGCTGATCAAGGAGTCCGTCACGAACTTCGTGCAGGCACGGCAGTGCTTCGTCGCCTTCATCGAGGCCGGCTGGGACCACGCGCAGCTGCACGATGTGCCGCGGTTGCTCGATGAAGTCTCGGGCGCGATGCACCTGCTCGAACAGGTTCGCGCCGCCAGGCAACTGCATGCGCTGAGCGTGTTTACCCAGATCGAATTGGTGCAGCTCAAGCGCGTTCCCGATGCGGGGCAGATGGATCGCCTCGCCGATGCGCTTGCCAGCCTCGAGTATTACCTCGAAGCGCTGCGCGATCATCGTCCGCAACGGGATCGTATCCTCGAGCTGGCAGAACACGGTCTGGTTGCGCTCGGATACTGGCCGGTGCCAGCTTCCGCCGAACAGACGATCGCCGATGCCGCCCGGCCCAAGCCCGCACCCGCACCGCCGGTTGCGCCAGTGCAGCCCGCAGCGCCTGTCGAAGTTGCCCCGGCCGTGGTCGAGGCCGCGCCCGAAACCGCGCCCGCCGCCGAGATGCCGACGCCCGAGCCGGTCGAAGCGACTGCCGAAGCGCCGGAAGAGTCGGTCGTCGCGGCATCGGAGCCAGCCGCTGCCGCTCCGGAGCCAGTTGCCGAAGTCGCGGCGCCGGTGCCGGTTGCCGCGCCCGTGGTGCCCGGAATCAACTACGGATTCGCCGCGAACGCAGAAATCGACGACGACATCCGCGAGGTGTTCATCGAGGAGCTCGACGAAGAAGCCGGCAACCTCAACCAGCTTTATGCAGAGTGGTCGGCAGCGCCATTGGAAACCGACGTGCTGCGCCCCCTGCGCCGCGTCTTCCATACGCTCAAGGGCAGCGGCCGGCTGGTCGGAGCGCTTGGACTCGGCGAGTTCAGCTGGCACATCGAAAGCATGCTCAACCGCGTGCTCGATGGCAGCCGCCCCGCCAGTCCGGCGGTGGTTGCACTGGTCGGGCAGGCAGCCGAGACGTTGCCGCAGTTCCGCGCTGCGCTGATGGGCGACGGGCAGGTGACTGCAGACATCGAAGGCCTGACGGTGATCGCCGACCGCCTGGCCAATGGCGAGGAAGTCTTCTACACCGCACCCGCGCCGGCAGCCCTTGTCGAGCCTGCGGCGGTGGAGCCTGTTGTCGAAGCCGTGCCGGAAGTGGTTGCGGTCGAGGAAGCAGCCCCGGTCGAAGCTGTCGAAGCCGCAACGCCGGAGGAAGTGGAAGGGATCCCGGAGGGTGCCTACGCCACGATCGATCCGGTTCTGCTGGAAATCCTGCGCGCCGAAGTCGAAACGCACCTGCAGACCATCCAGGACTGGAGCCGCGCGAGCGCTTTGTCCGCGGGACCGGCCACGGAAGCGCTGTTGCGCGCAATCCACACGATCAGCGGCGCCTTCGCGATGACCGAAGTGCCGCATATCACCGACGTCCTGTCGCCGACAGAAGGCTATATCCGCCGCCTGATCGCGCATCATGAAATGCCCAACGCTACCGGCGTTGCGTTGATCGGCGATGTCGGACTGGCGATCGATGGCGTACTCACCGCCTTGCTACAGTCGCGTCCGCTGATCGCCCCGCAGGAAATCCTGACCGAGCGCGCAATCGCCTTGCGCGACGAACTGCCCGAGCCGGCCACGACGAGCCTGCCGGTGCATCTGGAAGCACTCGAAGAAGAAGCGGTCGAAGCCGATCGTGTTGCAGCTGAGAAGGCGGAAGCCGAGCGCGTTGCGGCAGAGCAGGCCGAGGCCGAGCGTGTCGCAGCTGAACACGCAGAAGCCGAGCGCGTCGCAGCGGAGCAGGCTGAGGCCGAGCGTGTGGCAGCGGAACAGGCAGAAGCCGAACGCGTCGCGGCGGAGCAGGCTGAGGCCGAACGTGTCGCAGCGGAACAGGCTGAGGCCGAGCGTGTCGCAGCTGAACACGCAGAAGCCGAGCGCGTCGCAGCGGAGCAGGCTGAGGCCGAGCGTGTGGCAGCGGAACAGGCTGAGGCCGAGCGTGTCGCAGCGGAGCAGGCTGAGGCCGAACGCGTCGCAGAGGAACAGGCTGAGGCCGAGCGCGTCGCAGCGGAGCAGGCTGAGGCCGAGCGTGTCGCAGCGGAGCAGGCTGAGGCCGAGCGTGTCGCAGCGGAACACGTTGAAGCCGAACGTGTCGCAGCGGAACAGGCAGAAGCAGAGCGTCTCGCGGCGGAGCAAGCTGAAGCCGAGCGCATCGCCGCGCACCAGACAGAAGCCGAGCGCGCAGCAGCAGCAGCGGAGCGGGCGGAAGCCGAGCGCATCGCAGCGGAGCAGGCAGAGGCCGAGCGCATCGCCGCGGAGCAGGCCGAAGCCGAGCGCATCGCTGCGGAGCAGGCCGAAGCCGAGCGCATCGCTGCAGAACAGGCAGAGGCCGAGCGTGCTGCAGCTGAACATGCTGAAGCTGAACGCGCCGCAGCTGAACACGCAGAGGCCGAGCGGGTTGCTGCGGAACAGGCAGAGGCTGAGCGTGTTGCTGCGGAGCAGGCGGAAGCCGAACGGATTGCAGCTGAGCAAGCCGAGGCCGAGCGAGTTGCAGCAGGGCAGGCGGAAGCCGAACGGGTTGCCGCGGAGCAAGCCGAATCAGAGCGTCTCGCAGCGGAGCAAGCCGAACCCGAGCCTGTGCGTGACGAGCCGGCGGAAGCCGAGCGCGTCACAGCCGATCTGCTGGAAAGTGTCGGTCGTGGCGCCGATCAGGACGACGCACTTCGACTCGCGAGGGAACGCGTCGGTGCAGCGCAATTTGCATTCGATCACGCAGCGGCCGCCGAGAAGCGGGTCCGCGGCAAGGCTTCCAAGAAGACTGCCGCGCAGAAGATCGCCGACGCGAAGGCCGAACTCGAAAGCGCTGCCGCCGCGCTCGCCGAAGCGGAAAGCCGCGTAGTCATTCCCACCGAAGTGGAGCCGGTCGTCGCGGAGCAGGCCGAAGCCGACCGCGTTGCCGCCGAGCAGGCCGAAGCCGACCGCGTTGCCGCGGAACAGGCCGAAGCCGACCGCGTTGCCGCGGAGCAGGCCGAAGCCGATCGCGTTGCCGCGGAGCAGGCCGAAGCCGATCGCGTTGCCGCCGAGCAGGCCGATGCCGACCGCACTGCCGCGGAACAGGCCGAAGTCGATCGCGTATCCGCCGAGAAGGCCGAAGCCGACCGCCTTGCCGCGGAACAGGCCGAAGCTGACCGCACTGCCGCGGAGCACGCCGAATCCTTGCATGCCGTAGCCGAACGAGCCGAAACTGAAGCGCTGGGTGCGGAAGTCGCCCAGGCTGCCCAGCAGGCCGTTGTCGAACCATCCGCAGCTGAAGAAGCCGCAAGCGAGGCATCGGTCGCAGCAGAAGAGGCGAAGTCGAGCTTCACTTATGTGCCGAGCCAGGTCGAAAGCGATCCGGACGAGCCTCTCGACCTGACCGATATCGATCCGGAACTGCTGGACATCTTCATCGAGGAAACCACCGACATCCTCGACCATTGCGACGGTCTGCTCACGCGCTTGCGTGGTGCGCCGTCCGAGCGCGAGCCGGTGGTCGGACTGCAGCGCGACCTGCACACGCTCAAGGGCGGCGCGCGCATGTCCGGCATGATGTCGATGGGCGAGCTTGCGCATGCGATGGAATCGCTGCTCGAGTCCGCCGCGGAGTTGCGCCTGGAATTGGGCGTGCATGGCCTGGGCATCCTCGAGCATGGTTTCGATCGCCTGCACGGGATGCTGTCGCGCGTCCAGTTGCGCCAGGCGGTCGCCCTGCCCGAACAACTCATTGCCGAATTCACGGCTCTCGCCCGTGGCGAAGCTGTGCGCACGCATGCACCGACGCCTGCCGCGACGCCTGTCGCGACACCCGCCGAGGCCGCTGCTCCGGCGGAAGTCGCTGCGCCGAGCGAAACCGTCGAGTCGGTCGAGGTCGCCGAGCCGGTCGAAGCCACCGCAACCGCCGAGCCGGCAGAGCCTGTCGAGGCCGTCGAAGCCGTCGAAAGCGCACAGCCTGCGGCTGCTCGTCCCAAGCACTTGCTCAAGCCTTTGTCTGCGCCGACGGAAGCGGCGTTCGACGAAGACGACGACATCGGTGTGCGTGCGCCGCAGGAGCAGGTGCGCATCCGCGCCGATCTGCTCGATCGCCTGGTGAACTACGCGGGCGAGGTGGCGATCTATCGCGCCCGTCTCGAACAGCAACTCGGCACGTTCCGCACCCACCTCGACGAACTCGAGCAAACCACGATGCGTCTGCGCACGCAGTTGCGCAAACTGGAGATCGAGACCGAGGCGCAGATCAGCGCGCGCTACCAGCGCGCTGGCGAGGGCGAGGAATCGTTCGATCCGCTTGAACTCGACCGTTTCTCGACCCAGCAGCAGCTGACCCGCGCGCTGGCCGAGTCCGCGGCCGACATGACCAGCCTGCACGTGTCGCTGGACGACGTCACCCGCCAGTACGAAACCTTGCTGCTGCAACAGTCGCGGGTGAGTTCGGAACTGCAGGACGGCCTCATGCGCACGCGCATGGTGCCGTTCGATGCGCTGGTGCCGCGCCTGCGTCGCGTGGTCCGCCAGACCGCTACGGAAACCGGCAAGCAGATCCAGCTCAAGGTCGAAGGCGCGCAGGGCGAGATGGATCGCAACGTGCTCGACCGCATGACCGCGCCGCTGGAGCACATGCTCCGCAATGCGGCCGTGCACGGGCTGGAAACGCCGGACGTGCGTCGCACCGAAGGCAAGAATCCGGAAGGCACAGTCACCGTCAGCGTGCATCGTGAAGGTTCGGAAGTCGTGATGCTGGTCTCCGACGATGGCCGCGGGCTCGATCGCGACGCGATCCGGCGCAAGGCGATCGACCGCGGCCTGCTGAAGGCCGATGCCGATGTCAGCGACAGCGCGCTGTATGCCTTCATCCTCGAAAGCGGGTTCTCGACTGCCGAAAGTGTCAGCCGCCTCGCCGGTCGCGGCGTCGGCATGGACGTCGTGCACAACGAAATCCGCCAGCTCGGTGGCTCGCTGCAGCTGAATTCCACCGCGGGCAAGGGCACCCAGTTCACGATCCGCCTCCCGTTCACGCTTGCGGTGACGCAGGCCGCGCTGGTCAAGATCGGCGAGACCAGCTTCGCAGTGCCGATCTCCTCGGTGCAGGGCGTCGGCCGCATCGCGCGCGCCGAACTCGAAGCGCAGCTCGCTTCGGAAAATCCGGTGTACATCTACGCCGGCGAGGAATTCGCGATCCACGACTTGGGCCGCCTGCTCGGTGGCGCCCCGGCCAAGGCGCAGGGCAGCCTGCAGATGCCGTTGCTGCTGTCCCGCTCCGGCGACGTACGCGCTGCGATCTGCGTGGACGAGGTCATGGGCAGCCGCGAGATCGTGGTCAAGCCGGTCGGTCCGCAGGTCAGCTCGATCCCGGGCATCTTCGGCGCGACCATCATGGGCGACGGCGGGGTCATGGTGATCCTCGACGTCGTGCCGCTGGTACGTCGTGCAGCTGCCCAGGCGCTGAGCATCGAGGTTGTAGAGGTCGTCCCCGAACAGGAAGTCCGGCGCATCCCGCTGGTCATGGTGGTCGACGATTCGATCACGATGCGCAAGGTCACCGGCCGCGTTCTCGAGCGCAACAACATGGAAGTGCTGGCAGCGAAGGACGGCGTGGACGCCATCGAGAAGATGGTCGACCTCGTGCCGGACCTGATGCTGCTGGACATCGAAATGCCGCGCATGGACGGCTACGAACTCGCCACCCACATGCGCAACGATCCACGCCTGCGCGACGTGCCGATCGTGATGATCACCTCGCGTACCGGCGAGAAGCATCGTCAGCGCGCGTTCGAGATCGGCGTCAACCGCTATCTGGGCAAGCCCTATCAGGAAGCCGAATTGATGCGTAACGTGTTCGAACTGCTAGCACCGGTGCATCAAGATGGCTGACTCCGCCCCCCGCGTCGTAGTCCTGGGCCGCCCCGGCGAAGCCCAGCAGCAACTGCAGCATGCGCTCAACGAACTTGGCGCAGAGACGCTTGCAGTCGGCGATTTCGACCAACTCGATCCCGCGCAGATGCGGGAAAAGCAGCCGGACGTCTGGCTGGTGAGCATGGACGAGAATCTCGATTCCCAGCGGCTCGAGCGCTGGCAGCCCCTGTTCGACGATCCGGATGCGACCGTGATCTTCGACGACGCCGACGTGACCCGGCGCCTCAGCGGCTGGGATCTCGCGCGCTGGGCACGGCATCTGGCCGCGAAGGTGCTCGGCCGCAACGACGTGTTGCCGCCGGTGCGCGCCGATGCCGAGCGCCTCCCGCACGCCTCGGCTGGCGACGACGAAACGACCACGCACGATGCCGGGGCTGGCGATGCCTTGGTCCTGGCTCCGCTTGCGCTTGAAGGAATGGGCGACGATGCCGCCGCGCAGGACGCGCCCGTCGAACTGTCGCTTGCGGACGATGCGGATTTCGCCGCACTGAGCGCCAGTTTCGAATCCGAACGCAAACAGCAGGAAATGGACAGCGAGGAGCATCCTCCGGCGATGGCGCTGGACGACCTTCTGCGCGCGCATTCCGACGATGCACCCAGCCCGGGCGCGCCTGCTGCCGCAGCTGCTTCCGGGGCCGCAGCTCCATCCGCACCGCCGGCAGCCGGTTCCGGTCTTGCTGGTCTTTCGCTGCTGGATATGGACGCCGACCTGAGCGCCCCGCGCGCCGTGCGCGCGGAAGCATCCGACGCCGGCATTGACGTCAGCCATCTCGAACTTGCCCCGCTCGAACTGGAAGCGGCCGAGAATGCTGCGGCCGCTTCGCCGCACGGCGGGCTGATCACGATCATCGCCGGTCTTGGCGGGCCCGATGCGGTGCGCCAGTTCATCGGAGCGCTGCCGACCACGCTGCCGGTGCCGGTCCTGCTATGGCAGCACCTTGACGCGGGCAAGCACGACCGCCTCGCGCAACAGCTCGGCAAGGCCACCAAGCTTCCTGTTTACCTGGCCAAGCCGGGTGAGCTTGCACGTCCTGGCACGGTCGGGGTGATGGGCGCCGGCCTTGGGGTCACTGGCGACGGCGGTTGGTGGATCGAGTCGGGCAGCCCGAGTCCCAGCCATGCCCTTGCGGCGGCGTTGAGCGATCCGGGTACGGTGCTTGTCGTGCTCAGTGGCGCTGAACCCGCGATCGTCGACCCGGCGCGCGCGCATGGCGCGGGCGGCGGGCAGATCCTCGTGCAGACGCCAGCGACCTGTTTCGACAGCACTGCAGCGGGTGCGCTCGAGGGCCAGGGCGTGACCGTCGGAGCTCCGGCCGATCTGGCCGCGCTGGCCGCAGCACGCTGGGTCGCCTGATCGATGGGAATCCTTGCCTGATGGACGCGACCCGATGAATGCACCCATTTCCCACGATATCCGCGGCGTGCTGATCTCGGTCAGCGCCGGGAAGCTGTTGCTGCCCAACGCATCGGTCGCAGAAGTCATTACCTATTCCGATCCCGAACCGGTGCCAGGCGCGCCGGCGTGGCTGCTCGGTCGCGTGCGCTGGCGTGGTTGGGCCTTGCCGATCGTCTCGTATTCGCGAATGGTCGGCTGGTCGCAGGAAACCGCAGCTCTTGGCGCCAAGGTGGCCGTGCTCAAGGCGGTCGGCAAGCACGCAAAAATGCCGTATTTCGCCGTCCTGACTCAGGGCTTCCCGCGCCTGGTCACGATCGCCGAGAGCGCCCTGGCCGAATCCGGCCAGGATGACGATCTCGCCGATGGCATCTATTCGCAGGCGATCTTCAACGAAGACAACGTCGTCGTGCCGGATCTCCCGAGCGTGGAGATGCAGATCATCGACGTGCTGCAGCGCGCCGATGCCGCGGTCGCCTGAGCGCGCCTAGCGCAGGTCGCCCGCCAGCGCCTGCAGCGCCGCGAGCGCCGCAAGTCCCGCGGTTTCGGTGCGCAGGACGCGCGGGCCGAGCCGCAGTCCCCGGAATCCCGCAGCCCGCAGTTGCGCGTGGTCGCGTTCGGACAGCCCGCCTTCCGGGCCGATCACCAGATGGATCGGCATGGTCGCGTCGCGCAGGATGCTGCCGTTCAACGCTTCCGCCAGCGAGCCGCCTTCTGGGTGGAGCGCCAGCCGGATCGCGCCGGGGTTCGCGCCGGCCGCATATGCGGCCAGGGAAGCCGGTTCGGAAATCGTCGGTACCAGTGCGCGACCGCTCTGCTCGCAGGCCGAAACCGCGATCGCCTGCCAGTGCGCAAGCCGCCGGCCCGCGCGTTCGGAGTCCAGTCGTACCTCGGTGCGCTCGGTGACGATCGGCTGGATCGCGGCGACGCCGAGTTCGGTCGCCTTCTGGATCACCCAATCCATCTTGTCGCCGCGCGCCAGCGCCTGCGCGAGCACGATCCGCAGCGGCGATTCCGCATGGTTCGGCGATGCGTCCAGGATCCGCGCGCGCGCGCCGCGCTTGCCGATGTCGCCAAGCGTCGCGCGATAGTCCTTTCCGTCGCCGTTGCATAACAACAACTGCGCGCCATCGGCCATGCGCAGCACGCGCAGCAGGTGATCGCAGGCGGCGGCCGGCAGGTCGACCGCGTCGCCGGCTCGCAACGGCCCGGTCACGTGCACGCGCGGGATTCTCATCGCAATGCTCCGGTCATGATCAGGATTCCGCCATGCGGTCCATTAGTCACAGGCCGCCCCGATCGCCTCGCCGGTCACTTCCGCGAGCAGCGCCAGCTCGTCCTCGTCGACGCAATACGGCGGCATCCAGTACAGCACCTCGCCGAGCGGACGCAACAGCACGCCACGCGACAGCGCGTGACGGTAGGCGCGCAGGCCACGACGATCGGATGGCGCGAACGGCACGCGCGCGCGCGCATCGGCCGCGAGTTCGATCGCGAGGATCATTCCCGTTTGCCTGACCTGGGCGACATGCGGGTGCCGGGCGAATGGCGCAGCGAGCATCGCCATGCGCGTCGCTGTCGCGTGGTTCCGTTCGATGACCGGTTCGCTGGCAAAGGCCCGCAGCACGGCGAGCGCGGCGCTGCACGCCAACGGATTGCCGGTGTAGCTGTGCGAATGCAGGAAGGCTTTCTGGGTCGCGTACTCGGCATAGAACGCGTCGTACACGCGTTGCGTCGTGAGCACCGCCGACAGCGGCAGCATGCCGCCGGTCAGTCCCTTCGACAGCAGCAGGAAGTCCGGCGCGATGTTCGCCTGTTCGCAGGCGAACAAGCTGCCGGTGCGGCCAAAGCCGACCGCGATCTCATCGGCGATCAGCAGCACGCCATGCGCGTCGCACAGGCGTCGCGCCTCTGCGAGGTAGCGCGGGTGGTGCATGCGCATGCCGCCGGCGCATTGCACGAGCGGTTCGAGGATCATCGCGCTGACGCTGTCGCCATGCAGTTCGAGCAAGCCGCGCAATGCGTCCGCCGCGCTCAGCGCGCACGCCTCGGCGTCCTCGCCGGGCCCGGCGAGATAGGCATCCGGCGACGGCGCGAAGATCGGCTCCAGCAGCAGCGGCGCATAGGTTCTGCGATAGAGCGCGACATCGGTCACCGCGAGTGCGCCGAGGGTTTCGCCGTGGTAGCCGCCGGCGAGCGCGATGAACTTCGTGCGCCGGGTGTCGCCGTTGTTGCGATGGAAATGGAAGCTCATCTTCAGCGCGACTTCGAC
>JBBQHA010000026.1:0-29880 GCA_038323475.1 Lysobacterales bacterium | reverse complement strand
AAACTAATGACGACCAGCACCGCGCGAATTCTTGCCTGTGCGTTGTTTGCAATGCTTGCGCTTTCAGTGACGGGTGACGCGGTGGCCGGACTCAGCAAACAGCCTCCCGCGACGATTGCGAAGCAGTTCTACCAGGCCTGGCATGCGCATTCGCGCAAGTCCGCGCTGAAGGTCGCCGACAAGGAAGCCGTCGACAAGCTCTTCGGCGTGCTCTGGCACGCGATGAAATTCGACGGTTGCCAGCAACGCGATGAAGGCGGTTTCGAATGCGTCTACAAGGACGCGAAGGACGATTTTTCGCTGGCGATGATCATCGATGGCGGCGCCAGCCTCGGCGGATACAACGTGACGTCGGTGAGCTTTTCCAGCGAGGAGTGACGCTTCGGGTTCGCCCGGTGAGGCAGGCGTCACGCGCGTCGATCAGGTTTCGTGGGTCACATCGCCGCCGCCGTTACGCCGGTTGAACATGCCGAGTTCGGCGATCGCGGTCGACAGGGCAAGTTGCTCGGGTTCGGTGAGGTGCGGGTTCCACGCGTCGATGATCAGCACGACGCGGGTCTGGTCGCTCTCGTTCCATGCCTCGTGCACGAACGAATCATCGAAGACCAGGCATTCGCCGACACGCCACGGCCGTTGTTCGTCGCCTGCACGCAGCGCGCCGCAGTTCTCGGGGACGATCAGCGGAAGGTGAACGGTGAGCCGGCCGTTGATCACGCCGGTGTGCGGCGGGATGTGGGTGTGCGGCTTGAGCACGGAGAACAGGATCTCCGGCGCGTGGTCGGCGATCCGCATCAGCGGCAGCGATTCGAGCAGGGCGACGGTCTTCGGGCAGCGCGCGCAATGCGCGTCCACGCGTTCGCCGTGCCGGTACAGGTGGTAGCCGCTCCATGCGGGCGAACGGTTCAGGTCGCGCCACATTGCCGCGGCGGGCGCGCTGTCGGGCATGTCCACGTAGGGGGCGAGTTCGCCTTCGTCCGCGAGGACGCCGCGCAGTTCCGCGCGGATCGTGTCGGTCGCCGCTTCCAGCGTGGCCAGGTACGGAAACTGTTCGCGCTCGAACCACGCCTGGTCCGGCAGGCCCGGCACGAACAGCAGGCTCGGTTGCTGCAACGGATGCGTCGGTTGTGGCGCGGGTTCGCCGTACAGGCGCGCGAGGGCGCGATCGATGCGCGCCAGGGCCGTCGTGCCGAAGGACTTGCGCAACGGCGCGAGCGCCGGTTCGATCGCCTGCTTGCGGGCGTGTTGCACGGCGTCTATCGCGCGCTCGATGCGCTCGCGGATCGGCGGCGCCAGCGTCGCCAGGCGAGGTATGAGTCCCTGGCGCTCGGCGACGTTCAGGGCCTGCAGCTGGCTGCGCAGCGCCTCGTCGCCGCGGCCGAGTGCAAGTTCGCATTCGGCCTGCCACAGCGGCGCGGCGAGCATGGTGGGATCGCAAGCGCGCGCAGCGCGGAACGCGCCGAGCGCGGGCTCGAAGTCGTCCGCAACCCCCAGCGCCAAGCCGAACTGGAACTGCAGTCGCGCCGAGTCGGGTCGCGCGCGTACGCCGCCTCGCGCGACGTTCAGGGCGCGCAGGATCTCGCCACGCGCGAGCGCTCGTCCAACCAGGAAGCCGACGACATCCTCGTGCCCCGGTTCGCGCACCGACACGATCTCGGCGATCAGTTCGGCGCTGTCGGCATCGCGCCCGGCCAGCGCCTGCCGCATCAGGGCGAGCAACTCGGGCGTGCTGTGCTGCAGCTGGGTCATCGTCGGCGGCTTCAGTGGGATTGCGCGCTCTCGGCCGCTTCGAGCCGGTCGAGGATGCGCGTGAGCCAGTGTTGCTCATCGGCGCCCAGCCGGGAAAGCAGTTCGCGTTCGAATTGCAGCGCCAACGGTGCGACCTCGTCGTAGATCCGGTAGCCCTTCGCCGACAGTGCGAGCACGGAGCGCCTGCGGTCGTCGCCATGCAGGCGGCGCTTGAGCCGCCCGTCGCGGACCAGGCTGGCCACGGCGCGGCTGACCGCGACCTTGTCCATCGCCGTGCGTTCGGCGACCGCGTTCGCCGACAGCTCGGGATAGCGGCCGAGCACCGCGAGCACGCGCCATTCGGTCACGCTCAGCGCGAAACGTTCGGCGTACAGGCGCGCGATGTCCTGGCTGATCCGGTTCGACAGCACCGACAGCCGGTAGGGCAGGAAGCGGTCCAGCTCCAGATGCGCATGGTCGGTGACGGCAGGGTCGCGAGGCTCTTTCCGGTTCATGTTGCGCTGCCGCTTGCCAATGGTTACAGATGAAACTATATAATCCGCTTCCTTTCCGCAAGCCTCGCGAGCCAGCCATGAGCGCCCAGCCCAACCTCGGCATGCAGCCGACCACGTTCGCCAATCCGATGGGGATCGACGGCTTCGAGTTCGTCGAGTTCGCCGCGCCGGATGCCGCGCCATTGAAGGCCTTGTTCGAACGCATGGGTTTCAGCGCGGTGCTGCGCCACAAGACCCGAGCGATCACCGTGTACCGGCAGGGTCGCGTGCACTTCCTGCTCAACGAGGATCCCGATTCGTTCGCCGCCGATTTCGCGAAAGCGCATGGCCCCTGCGCCTGCGGTTTTGCGATCCGTTTCAGCAAGCCGGCGACCGAAGTGCTGCAGACGGTGCTCGGCAACGGCGGCGAAGCGATCGACCACAAGGAAGCGAGCAAGGCCGTGGATGCGCCGGTGGTGAAGGGCATCGGCGACTGCATGCTGTACCTGGTGGATCGCTACGGCGACGCGGGCAGCATGTACGAAGCCGACTATGAGCCGATCCCGGGCGCCGACCAGGATCCGAAAGGCTTCGGCCTGACCTTCATCGACCACCTCACCCACAACCTGCACTTCGGCAACATGCAGAAGTGGTCGGATTATTACGAGCGCCTGTTCAACTTCCGCGAGATCCGCTATTTCGACATCAAGGGCGTCAAGACCGGCCTCGTGTCCAAGGCGATGACCGCGCCGGACGGCGTGGTGCGCATCCCGCTCAACGAGTCGAACGACCCGAAGTCGCAGATCAACGAATACCTCGACGCGTACAAGGGCGAGGGCATCCAGCACATCGCCTGCTTCACCGACGACATCTATTCCACGATCGAGGCGATGCGCGGGCAGGGCGTGGAATTCCTGGACACACCGGATTCCTATTTCGATGTGATCGACCTGCGTGTGCCGGACAACGGCGAAGATGTCCCGCGCCTGCGCGCGAACAAGATCCTGATCGACGCCGACCCCGAGACCAAGCAGCGCAAGCTGCTGCAGATTTTCACCACCAACGCGATCGGCCCGATCTTCTTCGAGATCATCCAGCGCAAGGGCAACGAAGGTTTCGGCGAAGGCAACTTCCAGGCGCTGTTCGAAAGCATCGAACGCGACCAGATGAAGCGTGGGGTGTTGTAAGTCTTGGTTTGAAGACATTGCATTGAAAGCCCCTCGCCCATCGGAAGAGGGGTTGGGGTGAGGGTCCGGAGTGCGTCGATGATTAAACCACCGTTGCCCACGTCCGCCCTTGCCTACGCGCGTCGCCTTCGCCGGGAAACGACGGACGCTGAACGCAAATTGTGGCTGCGCCTTCGGAATGGGCAGCTTGATGGGTTCAAGTTTCGCCGACAGCACCCCTTGCCACCTTACATTGCCGATTTTTACTGCGATGCTGCGAAGCTGGTGGTCGAGCTGGATGGATCGCAACACAACGAACAAGTAGATTCTGCTCGCACCCATTCGCTCAATGCGCAGGGCTTGAAGGTCTTGCGCTTCCGGGACAACGAAGTTCTCACGCAAACAGATGCCGTCGTCGAGGCGATCTTGAGTGCCGTCGAAAACCGAACCCCCACCCCAACCCCTCTCCCGGCGGGAGAGGGGCTCCAAGCAAAGGCCTCCGTGCATGTCGACGATCACTTATAACGGCTACATGACCGGCTTCGGCAACGAATTCGCCACCGAGGCGGTCGCCGGCGCCTTGCCGGTCGGCCAGAACTCGCCGCAGGTCGTCGCCCACGGGCTTTATGCAGAGCAGGTATCCGGCACTGCATTCACCGCGCCGCGGCACCAGAACCGGCGCAGCTGGCTGTACCGCATCCGTCCCGCCGCATTGCATGGTGAGTTCGCACTTTTGCCCGAGGGCGCGTTCCACGATCGTTTCGATGACGTGCCGGCGACGCCTAACCAGTTGCGCTGGAGTCCGCGCCCGATCCCCGATGCGCCGACCGATTTCATCGATGGCCTCTACACCGTCGCCGGCAATGGCAGCGCTGCCGCGCAGAACGGCATCGGCATCCACCTGTACGCGGCGAACCGCGACATGGATGGACGCTATTTCTACAGCGCCGACGGCGAGCTGCTGATCGTGCCGCAGCAGGGCCGCTTGCGGATCGCGACCGAACTCGGCGTGCTCGCGATCGAGCCGCAGCAGATCGCGGTGATTCCGCGTGGCATCCGTTTCCGGGTCGAACTGCCCGACGCAACCGCATCCGGTTACGTCTGCGAGAACTTCGGCGCGTTGCTCAAACTGCCGGATCTTGGCCCGATCGGCAGCAACGGCCTCGCCAACCCGCGCGATTTCCTCACGCCGGTTGCGGCCTATGAAGACATCGAGGACCGCTTCGAACTCATCGCGAAATTCCAGGGTCGCCTCTGGCGTGCACCGATCGGCCACTCGCCGCTCGATGTCGTCGGCTGGCATGGCAACTACGCGCCATATCAGTACGACCTGCGCCGCTTCAACACGATCGGCTCGATCAGCTACGACCATCCCGATCCGTCGATCTTCCTCGTGTTGCATTCGCCCAGCGATACCCCCGGCACCAGCAATATGGATTTCGCGATCTTCCCGCCACGCTGGCTGGTTGCGCAGAATACGTTCCGGCCGCCATGGTTCCATCGCAACGTCGCAAGCGAATTCATGGGTCTGATCCATGGCGTCTACGACGCGAAGGCGGAAGGCTTCGCGCCGGGCGGCTGCTCGCTGCACAACTGCATGAGCGGGCACGGACCGGATGCGGCGACGTTCGCCAAGGCGAGCCGCGCCGACCTGTCGAAACCCGATGTGGTCGCCGACACGATGGCCTTCATGTTCGAGACCCGCGCGGTGATCCGCCCGACCGCGCAGGCGCTGGAATCGAACGAACGCCAGCGCGACTACCAGGACTGCTGGCGCGGGCTCGCGCGGCATTTCCAGAAGCCGGTTTGAGTTTTCATCGTGTCGAGGTGAAGCCGGCTCGCGCAAGCATCCGTGCTTCGCGCTAATCTGGGGCCACACGAGGCTGTTCCTTGTCGAGGATGCGACATGAGCCGACGCGCCAGTATCGAATCCGTCGTCCTTCTCGCGGCGCTGGCGCTGACACTCGCCGCATGCGACGGCGGCCAGGAACCATCGGCCGCCATGCCCGATCCGGCCGACAACGCGTCCGCGGATAACCCGGCCGCCGCATCCGATGCTTCGGCAAACGCGCTGCCGTTGAAGAAACCTTCCGCGACCGATGTGCCGATGCCGGGCGCGACGGTGGTGCCGACCGCAACCGTCGGCCACGCCGGGTTCGGCGGCGTCCACTTCGGCATGAATCGCGGCGATGCCGAGAGTGCCGCAAGCGGCGTGTTCGACGGAACGGCGCAAGCGGCCGCATGCGAACAGGTGCATCGTGCGGGCCAGGCCGACATCGTGTACCTGTTCCGCGATGGCAAGCTGCAACGCATCGACGTGCGCACGCCGGGCGTGATGGCCGAGGGCGGCGGACGCGTCGGCATGCAGGCCGATGACATCCGCACGCTTTATGCCGGCCACCTGAGCGAGCCGCAGAAGGCATCCGTTCCGGGCGGGCACGACTTGAAAGTAGCCGGCCAGAATGGCGACGGGATCATTTTCGAGACGGACGCGGATGGCAAGGTCACCGCGTTCCGTGCAGGCGTTGCGTCGGCGCTCGATGGTGCCGGGGGTTGTTCCTGAGCCTGGTCGTGCGCGACCGCGAGCGCCGGTCGGCATCGCCATGAAACGCGCATTGGTATTCGGCGCGAGCGGCCAGCTCGGGGATGCGCTGTTGCCGCTGCTGCGCGATGCGGATTGCGACGTGCTCGCGGTGTCGCGACAACCGCGCGCCGATGGCGAGGGCGTGCATTGGATCGTCGGTGCGCTCGATGAAACAACGGCTCCGCCGCGCGACTGCGACGTCGTCTTCAGCCTCGGGCCGCTGGATGCGTTCGCGCGCTGGCAGCAGCGCATCGGGCCGTTCGCATCGCGCGTCATCGCATTCGGTTCGACCAGCGTCTCGACGAAGTCCGCGTCCATCGATACAGCGGAACGCGATGTCGCGACGCGGCTGCGCGCAGCGGAGGAAACACTGTTCGCATTCGGCGCGCGCCACCAGGTTAGGGTGACCGTGCTGCGCCCGACCCTGGTCTACGGACGTGGGCGCGACCGCACGCTGAGCCGGATCGCCGCTCTCGCGCGGCGTCATGGCGTCTTCGCGTTGCCGCGCAATGCGACCGGCCTGCGCCAGCCCGTGCACACCGACGATCTCGCCGCCGCGGCGCTCGCCGCTGCCATCGCGCAGTCATCGGCAGGACGCGCCTACGACGTGCCTGGCGGCGAAACGCTGAGCTACCACCACATGGTCGCGCGCACGCTCGCCGCCCTGAGTCCGCGCCCGCGCCTGCTGCGACTGCCGACACCGCTGTTTCGCGCAGCGGTCGCAACGGCGCGCGGGCTCGGGATGATCGACGCTGTCGGCCCGGCGATGCTCGCGCGGCTCGACGTCGACCTGGTGTTCGATGCTGCCGACGCGCGCCGCGACCTGGGCTACGCGCCGCGCAAGTTCGCGCCGGAGGCTGCGATGTTCATGCCGACGCAGTGACTTCCGGTACCGCCTTGCGGGCGTTCCTCCTGATCAGCCAGCGTTTCAGGAACCAGTTGAACAGGTAAGCTCCGGCGATCGCGACGCCCAGGCCGTACATGGCGGCGAATGCACCCGTGAAGCGGAATTTCGTCGGGACGGGTTTGCCTTCGACGATCGCATAGTCGGACCAGAAGACGTAGTCGTCGGTATCCAATTCGAGCTCGTATCCACCGTTGGCCAGCGGCCGCATTTTGAAACTGTCGGTCTCGTTGAGCGTGTACGTCTTGCCTGCCTGTCCGACGAAAAGATGGCCGTCGAATGCCAGCTTGTCATGGACATAATCCGCCCACCGGACGATCTCGGGAGACGGTCCGCGCTGCACCGCAATAGGGAGCATTCCGCTGACATCGCCCGAGGCCGGATAGCGCGCGCTGGTCAGCAGATACGGAACGAAAACCCACGTCGTCGCGAACAGCAGCAGGACGAATACACCGATAGAAGCGAGATTCGACAGGAAACGCGCATGCACTCGGTCGCCGGCCTGAAGGGTCATGTGGGCTCGTCTGCGTTGGAGAATCAGTAGCGAATGCCAAGCTTGCGATACAGCTTCGCCAGCACCCACAGCGGCCCGATCAGCAGGTACGAAAGATCGGTGAGGAAGCTCGGCTTGCGGCCTTCGATCTTGTGGCCGATGAACTGGCCGATCCACGCGATCACGAACACCGTCGTCGCCGTCCAGAACAGAACCGGCACGCCGAAGCGCACGCGCAGGAATTCCGACACCAGCGCGAATGCGACGAAGACGACGATCATGCCGACTTCGAGACGGCGCGACAGTTGCCAGTAGAAGATGCTCGCTGCGGCGATCGCGGCGCCGGACCAGAGGCCCGGCCGGCCCAGCGTCGGCGCCACCGGGATGCACCACAGCAGCGCGACCACCGACCACAGGATCGCCGGCACGCACCAGACATGGATCTTCTGGTTGGTTTCGTTGCGATGGTCGCCGGAGTAGTTGTCGAACCAGGTCTTGAGGGGAGTCATGGGCATCTCACGCATGGCGGAGCGATACGGATATTGCGTCCTTGGTTCCCTTCGACAGGCTCAGGGCAGACAGGCTCACCACGAACGGGGCTTTTCTATTCCAGCACGATGCCGGCCAGGCGCTGCAATGCCTCGGCGTATTTCGCGCGGGTGCCTTCGATCACCTCGGCCGGGATGCGCGGCCCCGGTGCGGTCTTGTTCCAGTCCAGCGTTTCCAGATAGTCGCGCACGAACTGCTTGTCGTAGCTTGGCGGGCTGCTGCCGACTTCATACGTGTCGGCGGGCCAGAAGCGCGACGAATCCGGGGTCAGCATCTCGTCCATCACGAGCAGCCGGCCGTTTTCGTCGGTGCCGAATTCGAGCTTGGTGTCGGCGATCAGGATGCCGCGCGTGGCCGCGTAGTCTGCCGCGTACTTGTAGATCGCGAGCGTTGCCGAGCGCACCTGTTCGGCGAGGTCCGCGCCGATCGCCGCGACGACAGCGTCGAAGCCGATGTTCTCGTCGTGCGCGCCGGCCGCGGCCTTGGTCGATGGCGTGAAGATCGGTTCGCGCAACTGTTCGGCCTGGCGCAGGCCATCGGGCAGGGTGATCTCGCTGACCCGGCCGGTGCGCTGGTAGTCCTTCCAGCCCGAGCCGATCAGATAGCCGCGCGCGATCGCCTCGATCGGAACGGGTTTCAAACGTTTCGCGACGGTGGCGCGTTTCGCATACAGGGCAGTATTGGCGTCGGCCGGCAGCACGTCGGCGACGGCGCGCCCGGTCAGGTGGTTCGCGAGCAGGTGTTCGGTCTTGGCGAACCAGAAGTTGCTCATCTGGCACAGCATCTCGCCCTTGCCCGGGATCGGGTCGGGCAGGACCACGTCGAACGCCGACAGACGGTCGGTCGCGACGATCAGCAGTTCGTTGCCCGGCAGCGCATAGACGTCGCGCACCTTGCCCCGGTGAAGCAGGTTCAGGCCAGGCAGGTCGGACTGAAGCAGGGTCGTGGTCACGCGTTCGGGCTCCGGCAAAGCGCCATTGTAGCGGCGGCAGCCTCCGGTCGCAGTGGGACGGTAGAATTGGCGCTCACCAGCCGCGCCGGAACCACGATGTCGAACTGCATCATCGCCCCATCGATCCTGTCCGCCGACTTCGCCCGCCTCGGCGACGAAGTGAACAACGTGCTCAAGGCCGGCGCCGACTGGGTGCATTTCGACGTGATGGACAACCATTACGTCCCGAACCTCACGATCGGCCCGCTGCTCTGTGATGCGCTGCGCAAGCACGGCATCACTGCGCCGATCGACGTGCACCTGATGGTGAAGCCGGTCGACCGCATCGTCCCCGACTTCGCAAAGGCGGGCGCGACCTCGATCAGCTTCCACCCCGAGGCGAGCGAGCACATCGACCGCACGATCCAGCTGATCCACGCATCGGGCTGCAAGGCCGGCCTCGTGTTCAATCCGGCGACGCCGCTGGATTACCTCGACTTCGTGATCGACCAGCTCGACATCGTGCTGATCATGTCGGTCAACCCCGGCTTCGGCGGCCAGAGTTTCATCCCGATGGCGCTGGAGAAGATCCGCCGCGTGCGCGAACGCATCGACCGCAGCGGTCGCGACATCCGGCTCGAAGTCGATGGCGGCGTGAAGGCCGACAACATCGGCGCGATCGCGGCGGCGGGTGCAGACACCTTCGTTGCGGGTTCGGCGATTTTCGGTGCGAAGGACTATGCGGCAGAGATTGCAGCGATGCGTGCTGCGGTGGCGGCCGCGTGAGAGGCAGCCTTGCGGAACCGGCACACCGTTGCGGCGAGAGCTTTCTCTTGCTCGGCATCCTGGTGTTGGCATCGGTTGGATTGCCGGTCGCCGTAGCGGGTGACCACCGCTCGCGGGTCGAACAGGTGATCGAAGGCGAAGGATCGGGCAGCTTCCACTGCGCCTGGCATCGCGAACCCGTGAAGGGCTACTGCAGGGTGTCGCACGAGCACGTACTCACTCATGATCCCGAGCTGGTTGCGTTTTATGGGGACGGCAAGCCGACGGCGACCCTCGACGCAGTGGTGATTCGCTGGCCTTCCGGCAAGATCACGCGCCTGGTGGAGACCGGTAGTCTGGAGTGGTACGTACTGGGCTCGCCCTTGCAGGGCAATTACCACAGCGCCCAGAAGCCCGACGTGATGGACGTCGACTGGTGGCGAGGTTTCGTCATCCTCGACGACCGCTGGGTCGAGACGTTCCGCGTCTGGTAGCGCCAGTGTGAACATGAAAAGCCCCGAACAGTCCTGTTTGGACTGGTTCAGGGCTTCGAAGATTGAGCATCCATGCCCGTCTTTCGTCCTTGCGATGGTCGTGCGCCGCACGTCGATCGACTCTGGCGCCACCGGCAGGATCGCATCACGAGGTGACAGGACGATGACTACGGTCCGCGCTGGCATACTCAGCGACCCAAGTCAGCGAATGCCGCCGTGATCGACCAAGCCACCTTTGATCAGCTCGCCGCCGCCGGCCACAACCGCATCCCGATCGTGCGCGAGGTGCTGTCCGACCTCGACACGCCGTTGTCGGTGTACCTCAAGCTCGCCGATGGTCCGCACACGTATCTGTTCGAATCGGTCGAGGGCGGCGAGACCTGGGGGCGTTATTCGATCATCGGACTGCCGGCGAAGCGCACCTACACCTTTCGAGGTCACCAACTCGAAGTGCGCGAACATGGCGAGGTCGTCGAATCGCGCGAACTCGCCGATCCGTTTGTCGAAGTCGAAAAAATCCGCGCGCAGTTCCATGTGCCGCGCATGCCGGAGTTGCCAGCGTTCACCGGTGGTCTCGTCGGCTACTTCGGTTTCGAGACGATCGGCTGGATCGAGCCGCGCCTCGCCGCCGCCGATGGCAAGCCCGACCAGCTCGGCACGCCCGACGCGTTGCTGATGCTGAGCGATGAAGTCGCGGTGTTCGACAACCTCAAGGGCCGGCTGTATCTGATCGTGCACGCCGACCCGTCGCAGCCGCAAGCGTATGCGCGCGCGCGGCGACGGCTCGATGAACTCGTGCACCGGTTGCGCCATTCCGGGCGCAGTTATCCGGACATGCTCGCGCCGTCCGCGCTGCAGGAAGAGGATTTCGTTTCCGGTTTCACCGAGGAAGGCTACAAGGCCGCCGTGCGCACCGCGCAGGAAGCGATCCGCGCGGGCGACGTGTTCCAGGTCGTGCTGTCGCAGCGGATGTCGGTGCCGTTTCGCGCGCGTCCGGTCGATGTGTATCGCGCGTTGCGTGCGCTGAACCCGTCGCCGTACATGTATTTCCTCGACCTCGACGGCACCCAGGTCGTCGGTTCATCGCCCGAGATCCTCGTGCGATTGCAACGCGATGAAGCGGGCAAGGGCACGGTCACCGTGCGCCCGATCGCCGGTACGCGCCCGCGCGGCCGGACGCATGACGAAGACATCGCACTCGAAGCCGAACTGCTCGCCGATCCGAAGGAACGCGCCGAGCACCTGATGCTGATCGACCTCGGCCGCAACGATGTCGGTCGCGTCGCCGTGCCGGGCAGCGTGAAGGTCGGCGAGCAGTTCGTGATCGAACGCTATTCGCACGTCATGCACATCGTCAGTGAGGTCACCGGTACGCTGCGCGAAGGCTTGAGCTACGCCGATGTGCTCAAGGCCGCGTTCCCCGCGGGCACCGTCAGCGGCGCGCCGAAGATCCGCGCGCTGGAACTCATCCGCGAACTCGAACCGATCAAGCGCAATATCTACGCTGGCGCGATCGGCTACATCGGCTGGTGGGGCGACGCCGACACCGCGATCGCGATCCGCACAGCGGTGATCCACGACGGCCGCCTGCACGTCCAGGCAGGCGCCGGCATCGTCTACGACTCCGACCCGCAGGCCGAATGGAACGAGACCATGAGCAAGGGCCGCGCCCTGTTCCGCGCGGTGGCGCAGGCGGCGGAAGGGTTGTGATGCGAATTGTGCCCTCTCCCGCTGGCGGGTGATGAGGGCTGCTTGCGAGCCATTGGCTCGCGGCCCGAAGAACGCCTGAGCGCTGCGCGCGAAGGCCGGAAGAGGGAGCGGAACAGGCAGTGTCGAGGATCTACCACGCCCGCCCATATTGCTGCGGCGCCGGAATCTCCACTCCGAGCTCCTTCGCCGCACGCCGCGGGAAATACGGATCGCGCAGGAATTCGCGCGCCATGATGATCAGGTCGGCGTCGCCGTCATCAAGAATCTGCTGCGCCTGTTTCGCGTCGGTGATCATGCCGACCGCGCCGGTCGCGATGGCGGCTTCGCGGCGGATGCGCGCTGCGAACGGCACCTGGTAGTTCGGGCCGACCGGAATCCTCGCGTGCGGCACGGTGCCACCGGTGGACACGTCGATCAGGTCCACGCCATCGGCCTTGAGCCAGCGCGCGAGTTCGATGCATTCATCGATATCCCAGCCACCAGGCGCCCAGTCGGTCGCCGAGACGCGCACGAACAGCGGCAGCGGCGCGGGCCATTCCGCGCGCACCGCGGCGACGACGTCGCGCAGCAGGCGCGCGCGGTTTTCCAGCGAACCGCCGTGGGCGTCGTCGCGCAGATTCGATAGTGGCGAAAGGAACCCGTGCAGCAGGTAGCCATGCGCGGCGTGGATCTCGATCGCGTCAAAACCTGCATCGCGCGCGCGGCGCGTCGCTGCAGCGAAATCGGCAACGACCTTGCGCATGCCTTCATCCTCGAGCGCGACCGGCATCGAATAGTCCGCGTCGAATGCGATCGCACTCGGCGCGACCGGTATCCATGCGCCTGCATCGGCAGCGAGTGCCTTGCCGCCGCGCCACGGCACATCGGTGCTGGCCTTGCGTCCGGCATGCGCGAGCTGGATGCCGGTGGCTGCGCCCTGGGCGTGGATGAAGTCGACGATGCGCGTCCATGCGGCTTGCTGCGCGTCGTTCCAGAGTCCGGTGTCGCCAGGCGAAATGCGGCCCTCCGCGGAAACGCCGGTCGCTTCGGTCATCACCAGTCCCGCACCGCCGACGGCGCGGCTGCCGAGATGGACGAGATGCCAGTCGTTCGGCACGCCGTCGATCGCGGAGTATTCGCACATCGGCGAAACCACGATGCGGTTGCGCAGGGTGAGGCTTCCGAATGTCGGTCGATCGAAGAGATGGGACATGCGCGGTTCCGTGCCGAGGATCGTAAAGCTCAGTGATGGAGGCAGTGCTAGGCGATGCAAGCCCGTGACCGGGGCCAGGAAAGTTTCGATGCGCTGCCGCGCACGCGCGCCTGAATGAACGCCTGCAGATAAATTTTCCGTCATCTTCCGGCAAGCAGTGTGCGGCGTGCGCTGGTGCATCGTTGCCGCCACGTCGGGGCATCGCGCTCCGACGGCGACCCAACTGCCCATCCAGGAGTTTTCCGATGAAGATCCGCACCTCGCTGCTCGCCCTCGCCCTGACCGCCGTCGCCGGCACCGCGTTCGCTGCCGATCCGGCCCCGGCCACTGCCGCCGCCCCGGCCGCTGCCCCGATGAAGTCCGACGCCGCCGCCCCGGCCGCGAAGCCGGCTGCCAAGAAGCATCATCACAGGCACCACCACCACGCGAAGGCCGCTCCGAAGGCCGACGCTGCTGCGCCGGCTGCCGATCCGGCGCCGACCAAGTAAGCATCACGCACGTGCATCAAGGGATCCGCGCCGGCACGCCGGCGCGGTATCCTGCGGGGGCTGCAAGGAGGCCGCATGCGCATCCTCATCGTTGAAGACGACCCCCACACCGCTGCATTCATCGCCAAGGGCCTGACCGAGGACGGTCATACCGTCGACCAGGCCGATAACGGCCGCGATGGGCTGTTCCTGGCCACGACCGAAACCTACGACGCCGTCGTACTCGACCGCATGCTGCCGGGCGTGGACGGATTGACCGTGCTGCGCACGCTGCGCGGTTCCGGCAACGCGACGCCGGTGCTGCTGCTGACCGCGCTGGGCGATGTCGAACACCGAGTCGAGGGCCTGCGCGCAGGCGCCGACGACTATCTGGTGAAGCCCTTCGCCTACGCCGAACTCAGCGCACGCATCGACAGCCTGCTCCGCCGCCGGCAGATGCCGGGCGCCGAGACCACCGAGTTGCGGGTCGGCGACCTCGAACTGAACCTGCTTACCCGCGAGGCCAGGCGCGCCGGCCGCACCATCGAACTGCAGCCGCGCGAGTTCCGCCTGCTCGAATACCTGATGCGCCAGGCCGAACGCGTGGTCACGCGCACCATGTTGCTCGAGGCGGTGTGGGACTACCACTTCGACCCGCAGACCAACGTGATCGACGTGCACATCAGCCGGCTGCGCCAGAAGATCGACCGGCATCACCCGAAACCGCTGCTGCACACCGTGCGCGGTGCGGGTTATCGCCTCGGCGTGCGTGAATAAACGCATCGGGCTGCTGTCGTCGCGCTCGACCAGCACGCGGTTGGCGCTGCTGATCGGCGGGCTGTTCCTGCTGTTCTACGTGCTGCTCGGAGCCGGGCTCTATTACGCGGTATCGCGGATCTTCGCGCAGGACCTGCACGAAGTGATCCGCCTCGACAGCGCCGACCTGGTGGAGCTTTACAAGGAGTCGGGTTACGCCAGCCTGAAGACGGAAATTTCCGAACGCATCGCCGCGCCCGACGACGACAACGCCGTTTACGAACTGGTTTCGCCGCAGGGCCGGCTGCTCGCCGGGCAATTCGCGAATCTCCCTGAAGCCGTGCGCACCAGCGACGATTGGGTCGAGTTCGACGAACGCAGCGATGAAGGCCTGGTGCGCGTGATCGCGAGGATGCAGAAGCTCGGTGATGGCAGCCGGCTGCTGACGGGCCGGCGCAGTCGCAACCAGGACCGCTTCGAGGCGCTGGTGCGACGCACATCCCTGTTCGCGCTACTGGCCGCGGCGGGGCTCGGCGGACTGGTCGGGTGGCTGACTGCGCGCTGGGTCGCGCGCCGTCTCGAAAGCACCTACGACACGACCCGCCGCGTCGGTGCCGGCGAACTCGCCCTGCGCATTCCCGAGGACGACAGCGACGATGCGTTCGATCGCCTCGCCAAGCGCATCAACGCGATGCTCGACCGCATCCAGGAACTGCTCGATGGCGTCCGCCATGCGACCGACCACATCGCGCACGACCTGCGCACGCCGCTCACGCGCCTGCGCAACCGGCTCGAGGGCCTGCGCGCCGAAAACGTGCCAGCCGACCAGCTCGCGGCCGAACTCGACGCCGCCACCGCCGAAACCGATCAGTTGCTCGCGACCTTCAGCGCGCTGCTGCGGCTGACCCGCATCGAGGCGCAGACTGCCGGCGCGGACGATCCCGAGGTCGCCCTGCAGCCGCTCGTACTGGACGCGGTGGAACTGTACGCACCGATCGCCGTCGAACGCGGCATCACCCTGGAAGCGCAGACCGTGCCATGCACGCTGCGCGGCGACGCCGACCAGCTGTTCCAGCTCGTCGCGAACCTGCTCGACAACGCGCTCAAGTACGCTGGGCAAGGATCGCGCGTCGCGCTGCACCTGTACGACGAAGGCGACTCCCTGTTCCTGCTGGTCGGCGACCACGGCGCCGGCATCCCGGTCGCCGACCGCGAGCGCGTGTTCGACCGCTTCGTGCGGCTGGAGGAACACCGCGGTTCGCAGGGCAGCGGCCTCGGCCTGAGCCTGGTGCGCGCGATCGCACGTCGCCACGGCGGCACCATCGCCCTCGAGGACAATTCGCCAGGACTGCGGGTGCGGGTGCGGCTTCCGCGCGCGGCGACCGGCTGAAAGAGCTGAGGCCTCACACATGGGTGAGGACTCGGAGCTTGATATTTAGACGTATATGTCAAATACTGGCCTGAAATCCCGATTAAATTGACGAATACGTCAAATGCAAACAGTGTCGGAGCTAGGCGAGGCAGTGGCGGAACGGCGACGCTTCCTTGGGCTGAAACAAGGAGACGTGGCCGCGCGCGCCGGTGTGGCTCAAGAGGTCCTGTCCCGCTTCGAGCGCGGAAAGCTATCCGAATTCGGCTCACGCAAACTGTTGGCTGTGCTGGCCGTGCTTGGCATGGAGCTGCAGTACGTCCAAACCAGTGCGTCGGGTTCCCTCGATGAGCTCCGCCGTGAACGCGGAGGTGGCGCGTGAGCCTTTCCGTTTACGTGCTTGGCCGCGAAGTCGCCACGCTCGAAGCAATCGGCGATTTCAAGAGCTCCTTGGTGTACCGCGACGGAGTCGCGTCGGATGACTTCGTTTCATTGACGATGCGTGTCCGGCGAGATCCCTACGTCTGGGATGATGTCTTGCACCCGGTGTTTCAGATGAACCTGCCCGAAGGCTACCTGTTGCAGGTGCTGCAGGAGCAGTTCGGTCCGCACATCGGGGCAAGTCCCCTTGCGTTGCTGTCGGTGATCGGCCGCAACATGATCGGCCGCATTCGCGTGGCTGCGCCGGGGGCCAATCTGGATGAACGTCCCAAGCCCGTGGATGTTGCCAGCCTGTTGCAAGGCGACAACTCCGAAGAGGCCTTCGCCGAACTTGTGCGCCAGCATGCAACCAGCGGTGTGTCGGGCGTCGCCCCCAAGTTTCTCGACGGGGATATCGAGGACTTCCGGAAAGATCAACACCCCAAGACCACACTATTCACCCATCGCCACATCATCAAGGGCTCGTCCCGGCTACTGCCATTTGTCTCCTTGAATGAGCACCTGTGCATGCAGATGGCTCGGCAGGTGATGCCAGCCGCGAAGACAGAAGTCTCAAGAGATGGGCAAGCCCTGGTCGTGCATCGTTTCGACATCGACGAAAACGGCGCTCCCCATTGGGGCATGGAGGACTTCTGCGCGTTGCTCGGCATGCGTCCGGCCAACAAATACGAGACCACCTGGGAGCGCATTGCCAAAGCGGTGCGCGACCACGTGCCGGTTTCAAGTCGTGCGGATGTTTTCCGCCAGATGGCGACGCTGTTGCTGCTGACATACGCACTTCGCAACGCCGATTGCCATGCCAAGAACCTCGCCTTGCTCTATTCGAGGCACGATGATGTCCACCTTGCGCCGGCCTACGACATGATCACAACGGCCGCGTATCCGGACTACATCAACAGCCCGCCCGCAATCTCCTTCATGGGGCGCAAGACATGGGAGCCGGGAAAGAACCTTCGAAACTTCATCACTGCTTCGTTCGGACTACCTCCACGGGAACAAGTGGACCTGGTCGATCAGATCGGTACAGCGATGGTCGAAACAGGTCCCCGGATTCGTGCCGCGATGGCTGAGCATCCGGGCTTCGCCGAAATCGGCAAGCGCATGCTGCTGACGTGGCAGGAAGGCCTTGCCAGCTTGCGCGACAAGCGCACCTACGCCTTGGGTGATGCATCGCTGGGCAAGGCATTCGCTGGCCTTTCGGACCCCGAGCCCGTGAACAGGGAGCGTCCGATCATCGGTCGATCCGAATTACTGGGAAAGCGCTGAGCAGGTCCTGCAGCGCAGCAGTGGTTGCAGCGCACAGCAATCGACTGGAAAGGAAATACCAAGCCCATGCCCCTCAAGAAATCCCGGCTCTACAACTCCCTCTGGCAAAGCTGCGACGAGCTGCGCGGCGGCATGGACGCATCGCGGTACTGGACCATGTCCGATATTCTGGGGAGGCACTGACTTGGCAGCCGGAATGACGAACAACAACAAAGAAGCTGAGCGCGCCGAGCTGAATAAAGCCATCTGGCGCATTGCCAACGACCTGCGCGGCAGCGTCGACAGGTGGGACTTCAAGACCTACGTGCTCGGGATGCTGTTCTACCGCTTCGTGTCGGAAAACCTGACCTCCTAGGTGAAAATGTCTCCTTGGAGCGGGGTAGTCCTTTCAAAAAGGGGGATCCATGCGGGTATCCTGATCACAAACGGCGCCAAGGCGCTTTGTAAATCAAATAGATAGGCGCCGTATGCTGCTCATGATCGACAACTACGACAGCTTCACCTACAACCTCGTCCAGTATTTCGGCGAGTTGGGGCAGGAAGTGCATGTCGTGCGCAACGATGCGATCGATGTCGCGGGCATCGAGCGGCTCGCGCCGTCGCGGATCGTGATCTCGCCCGGGCCGGGTACGCCCGACGCCGCCGGCGTCTCGCTGGACATCTACGCGAAGCTCGCCGACCGCATTCCGATCCTTGGCGTCTGCCTGGGCCACCAGGCGCTCGGCCAGGCGTTCGGGGCGAAGGTCGTTCGCGCAGGAAAAATCATGCACGGCAAGACATCGCCCGTGCGACACAATGGCGCAGGCGTATTCACCGGCTTGCCCGATCCGTTCGAGGCCACGCGTTACCACTCGCTGGTGGTCGAACGCGATGGGTTGCCCGATTGCCTCGAAGTCACCGCGTGGACCGAGGACGCGAACGGCGACGTCGAGGCGATCATGGGCCTGCGCCACAAGACCTTGCGCGCCGAAGGCGTGCAGTTCCACCCCGAGTCGATCCTGACCGAGCATGGACATGCGTTGCTGCGCAACTTTCTGGAGAACGGGGGAGCAGCAGGGAACGGGGAACAGGGAACGGGAAAGCCCAGCCCGAAGCCCGCGCCCGAGGCTGCGGCGCGATGACCTCCGTAACATCGATCTCCCGGTTTCCCGACGGGCGCGTGCGCAGCGCGGCGTCCGTCGCTTCGCTCCACCTCCGTTCCCCGTTCCCCGTTCCCGGTTCCCCGCCCTGATGCCCATCACCCCGCAAGAAGCCCTGCAGCGCACGATCGAGCATCGCGAGATCTTCTTCGACGAGATGGTCGAGTTGATGCGCCAGGTCATGCGCGGCGAAGTTTCGCCGGTGATGACGGCGGCGATCCTTACCGGCCTGCGCGTGAAGAAGGAGACCGTCGACGAGATCGCGGGCGCGGCGCAGGTGCTGCGCGAATTCTCGGCGAAAGTCGAAACGCCCGATTCCACGCATTTCGTCGACATCGTCGGCACCGGCGGGGACGGCGCGAATACCTTCAACATTTCCACGGCGGCGATGTTCGTCGTTGCGGCGGCGGGCGCGAAGGTGGCCAAGCACGGCAACCGCAGCGTGTCGTCGAAGTCCGGCAGCGCCGACGTGCTCGAAGCGCTCGGCGCGGAGATCGAACTTGCGCCAGCGAAGGTCGCGCACTGCCTGGCAGAGACCGGGCTCGCGTTCCTGTACGCGCCGAACCACCACCCGGCGATGAAGAACGTCGCCGCGGTGCGCCGCGAAATGGGCGTACGCACGCTGTTCAACATCCTGGGGCCGCTGACCAATCCGGCCGGCGCGCCGAACATCCTGATGGGCGTGTTCCATCCCGACCTGGTCGGCATCCAGGCGCGCGTGCTGCAGCGGCTCGGAGCGCACCACGCGCTGGTCGTGTGGGGACGCGACGGCATGGACGAGATCACCCTTGGCGCCGCGACCCTGGTCGCCGAGTTGCGCGATGGGGTTGTGCGCGAATACGAAATCCATCCCGAGGATTTCGGCATCCCGATGGCAGCCAGTCGCAACCTGCGCGTCAACGATGCCTCCGAATCCAAGGGAATGCTGCTCGATGCGCTGGCCGACCGGTCCGGCCTGCCGCGCGAGATCGTCGCGCTCAACGCCGGCGCGGCGCTGTACGCGGCCGACCTGGTACCGGGTATCGTGGAAGGCATCGCGCTCGCGCGGCAGACGATCGCGAGCGGCGCGGCGCGCGCCAAGCTGGACGAATTCGTGCAGGCGACGCAACGCCTCGCCGACGATTGAACGACGGGCAACCATTCGAGACCATGACTGTGACCACGACCGCATTCGCAAACACACCCGAACCGCCTTACTACGCGGTGATCTTTTCCTCGCGCCGCAACGACGACGGCATGGCCGACTATGAAGCAGCCGCCGAACGCATGCTGGAACTCGCGGCGCAACAGCTCGGCTACCTCGGCGTGGAGTCGGTGCGTGGCGCGGACGGTTTCGGCATCACCGTCAGCTATTGGGAAAGCGAGGAAGACATCGCCGCATGGAAGCGCCAGGCCGAGCACGCCGCGACCCGCCAGCGCGGCCGCCTCGAGTGGTACGAACACTTCGAGGTGCGCGTCGCGAAAGTCGAACGTGCCTACGCCGGTCCGCGCGCGGACCGCTGATGTCCGACATCCTGGAGAGGATCCTCGCGCGCAAGGTCGAGGAAGTCCGCGAGAGGTCCGCACGGGTTCCGGTGCGGGAGTTGTCCGCTCGCTGCGCCGACATGGCGGAAACGCGCGGCTTCGCCGATGCGCTGGAAGCGGCGATCGCGCGCGGCGATGCGGCGGTGATCGCCGAGATCAAGAAGGCCAGCCCGAGCAAGGGCGTGATCCGCGCGGACTTCGATCCAGCCGCAATCGCGCGCAGCTACGAGGCCGGCGGCGCGACTTGCCTGTCGGTGCTGACCGACGTGGACTTCTTCCAGGGCGCCGATGCCTGCCTGCAACAGGCGCGCGCGGCCTGCGCGCTGCCGGTGCTGCGCAAGGATTTCGTGATCGATGCGTACCAGGTCCATGAAGCGCGCGCGCTCGGCGCGGACTGCATCCTGCTGATCGTGGCCGCACTCGACGATGCGGCATTGCTGGAGTTGTCTCTGCTTGCCGCAGAACTCGACATGGACGTACTGGTCGAAGCCCACGATGGCGACGAACTGGATCGCGCCCTGGATGTTCCGGCGCGCCTGATCGGCATCAACAATCGCAACCTGCGCACGTTCGACGTGTCGCTCGATACCACGCTCGCGCTGCGCGACCGCCTGCCCGCCGACCGCGTGCTGGTCACCGAGAGCGGCATCGTCAGCGCGGCCGATGTCGCGCGCATGCGCGCGGCCGACGTGCACGCATTCCTGGTCGGCGAGGCTTTCATGCGCGCCGCCGATCCGGGCGTCGAACTGCACCGATTGTTCTCGGCGTGACCGCAACGCAGGCGCCGGCCATCCCGGCGGGCGGTCTGGTCGTGTTCGATTTCGACCACACCCTGTTCCGCGGCGATTCCGGTACCGGCCTGATGCTCTGGATGCTGCGGCGGAATCCCTTGCGAATGCTTGCAGCGTTCGTGGTGTCGCCGCTGATCGCGCCGTTGTTCCTGTGGCCGTCGAGGCGACGATTCCCGATCTCGGTCTGGCTGTGGATCGCGACCGTCGGCCTGCGCCAGCGCAGCGATCCGGCAGCGTTCATCGCCGATTACGTCGCATGCAATGCCGATGCACTGCGCGCGCGGCTGCTGCCCGCTGCAATCGCGGCGATGAACGCGCATCGCATCGGCGGCGATCGGGTCGTGATCGCGACCGGCGCAACCGATGCACTCGCATGCGCGATCCTGTCGCTCGCGATGGAAGTGGACGTGCCGGTGGTCGGTTCGGTCAGCGCGACGCGCTGGGGCGGACGCGTCACGACGCGGCATTGCCATGCCGAACACAAGGTGCAGATGCTGCGCGAAGCGGGATTCACTGCGCCGATCGTGCGCGCGTACAGCGACAGCACCGCCGATTTGCCGCTGTTGCGCGCGGCGCGCGAACCGGTGGTAGTGAATCCGCGGCCAGGGCAGGTTGCGGTGTTCCGACGTGAGCTTGGGGAGGATGTGCCGGTGCTGGATTGGGGTGGGCGGTGAATACGTGGGATGGGTTGAACGCAACGACACCAATCAATCGACCATTGTTCCAAGCATGTCATCCCGAGCGCGAAGCGAGGGATCTCGTTTCTTCTTGCTGTTCCTGTTGAGGCAAGAGCATTTCACGCGCTTCGCGCGCGAGTAACTTTTCTTCGCAGACCGAAGAAAAGTCACCAAAAGAAGGCGCCCGGGCTTCGAGCCCTTCGCGCATCCATGCGCTGCGGGTCCGCGTGCGCCGACGGGATTTTTCGACGGTGCGTCCATGCACAGACGAAAAACGGCGTGCATCGTGCACGCCGCACTGCGTGTCTAACCGCCGCCACCCGCCGCTGCGCAGGGGCCCCGAGAAGCAGCGGGCTCCTGCCCGCGTGACGAAAGAAGCTCGCAGTCGGCGAGTCTCGGGTAGTAGTTGGATTGACCGTGCGAACAACGGCAGCGCAGGATAGGACTCACCGCCACGGAATGGGGGGTGAGGGACGTCAGGTCGCCAATGCAACTCCTCGATTCGCAGATGGATGCCATGTCGCTGTCTGACTTGGGTGCAGAGGCAATCAGCTTTCTCTGCTCTCGGGACTTTCGTACGCTCGCGGATCGATTTGGATACGCGTTGGCCTTTGACCGAGACGCCGCGAAAGCGATTGAGGAAGACTTGGCCGAGTGTCTCGCGGAAAGTCGCGGCGAAGTGTTCGCTTCCCGCGACATGCGTCCGCTGGCTACGGTGACATTCTTCGATCCGAACACGACTGGACTATTCGCCGTCGTTGAGTGCGCCCTGCCGACTGATGACGCGCCAGGTTTGCTGGTGGAACTGGTTGTGACCGCCAGAGGAGGCCATAAGCATCTCACCTTGGAACAGATCAGCGTCGCGGTCTGACCAGTCACTCGACCGAACCATGCCTTCGGGGTCAGTCGCTCGACCCAGGCGACGTGCATTTGCTTGATACGTTTGGCGGCTCTTGACCCGCTTTTGATCCTGGACCCCTGAGTCGCGGCGATTGCCTGCTGTAAGACCCGAAGGGCGGCGCGCACGATGCGCGCCGTTCGCCGTCGGCACATGGATGTGGCGTCGGCGAATCCCGCAGGTGAGCGCGAACCTGGAGCGCGCAGCGCGGAAGGCGCGATCTCCGGGGTGTCGTTTCCGTTGGTGACTTTTCTTTGGACAAGCAAAGAAGAGTCACTCGTCCGCTTGCGGACGAAATGCATTGCTACTAGCCGCCACGTTGAGAGCCAGGCAACAACAGATCCCTCGCGGCGCTCGGGATGACAAAGCGGAATCAGGCGCTCGGGATGACAAGGGGAATCAGGCGCTCGGGACAACAAAGCGAAATCAGGCGTCGCCCAGCCGCTTCACGAATCGCATCGCCCCATCGCTGTACCCGCATGCCCGATAGAACGCGTGCGCTTTTTCGCGGTGCGCGGCGCTGGTGACTTCGATGCGCGCCGCGCCGGCCTGGCGCGCCCATGTCTCGGCGGCCTGCAGCAGTTCGCGGCCGATGCCTTCGCCCTGGTGCGCGGGTGAGACGACGAGGGCGGTGATGCGGCAGGTGCGCGCGCCGAGCGGCAGGTAGTACATCAGGTCGAGGCCGAGCAGGCCGCACAGGTCGCCGTTGCGGTCGGCGACGAGCAGCGCCTGGTCGGGTTCGGCGGCCATCGCGCGCATCCGTGCGATCGCTTCATCGGGCGAGCACGGATAGCCCAGCGCCTCGATCAGTTCGGCGACGCCGGCGGCATCGCCGCCCATCGCCGTGCGCACATGCGTGACTGCGCGGTTCATCGGGCGGCGTGGGACGACGGATGCGGCGTGGCGCAGTCGGCAGGCATGGACGTCGACCCACGCAATCAGCGCGTGTCGCGGAACACCACGACGGTCTTGCCGCGTGCATGCAGCAGGCCATCGACCTGCATCTGCTTGAGCACGCGGCCGGCCATTTCGCGCGAGCAGCCGGCGATCCGCGCCAGTTCCTGTCGCGACACGCGGATCTGGGTGCCTTCGGGATGGCTCAGCGCCTCGGGCTCCTCGCACAGGTCCAGCAGGGTCCGCAGGATGCGCCCGCTGACGTCCATGAAAGCGAGCCGGCTCGCCTTGCGGCTGGTTTCCAGCAGGCGCTTGGCGAGTTGCGAGGCGATCGCGTACATCAGGCGCGGGCATTCGGCCACGAGCGGGCCGCCGAACAGTGCGAGCAGGCGTTCGTAGCTGATCTCGGCCAGTTCCACCGGGCTGCGCGTGCGCAGCAGCACCTCGCGGCGCTCGGTTTTCACGAACAGGCCCAGTTCGCCGATGAAGTCGCCGGCATTGAGGTAGGACAGCACGAGTTCGCGGCCATCGGGCTCTTCGCTGATGATCGACAGCGTGCCGCTGACCACGTAATGCAGGGTGTCGGCGGGGTCGCCGGGACGGAACACGTCCGTTCGATTCGGGTAGCGATGCCGGTGGCAATAGCCAAGGAATCGCTCCATGGTCGCGGCGTCGGGCGCCAGTTCGGGCGAGATCAGCGGTCGCAGCAGCGCGTGCGGCATGAGTGAAGAGACTTTGGCCATGGTCGGTCGGATCGTCTTGTAGCCCCTGAATGGCCTGAAGCTTAGGCCGTGTCGGCGCGCAGGGCAACGCGATCGGCCTTGCCGTCGTTCGGCAGCGCCTGCGTCGCTCGCCCGCGCAGGGCGGGGAAGGGGTCCATCGAATTCGCTGGCCGCGGGGAGGGAGGCTTGCTCGAAGCGATTCCCGCTGCTCCCGAGTAGCCCCGAACGACAAGATCGTTTGCATGCGGCCCCCTTTGGCCGATAATCCCCGGCCTGCTGTCCTATTGGAGACCCGACGTGGTCAAACCATTGCCGCGCCTGAAGCTCCAGGGGTTCAACAACCTCACCAAGTCGTTGAGCTTCAACATCTACGACCTGTGCTATGCGGTCAGCGACGAACAGCGCGACCGCTACATCGAGTACATCGATGAGGTGTACAACGCCGACCGGCTGACCCAGATCCTCACCGACGTGGCCGAGATCATCGGCGCGAACATCCTGAATGTCGCGCGCCAGGACTACGATCCGCAGGGCGCGTCGGTGACGATCCTGATCTCCGAGGAACCGGTGATCGACCGCAAGGACGTCGGTCGCGAGATGCTGTCCGGCGCGATGCTCGAGCACACCGGCGAGACCAGCATCGTCGCCCACATGGACAAGAGCCACATCACCGTCCACACCTATCCGGAAACCCATCCGCACAACGGTATCGCGACGTTCCGCGCCGACATCGATGTGGCGACCTGCGGCGTGATCTCGCCGCTGAAGGCGCTGAACTACCTGATCGAGCAGTTCGAGTCGGACATCGTCGTGTGCGACTACCGCGTGCGCGGATTCACCCGCGACGTGAAGGGCAGGAAGCACTACATCGACCACAAGATCAACTCGATCCAGGACTTCCTGTCCAAGACACACCGCTCGCACTACGAGATGATCGACGTGAACGTGTACCAGGAGAACCTCTTCCACACCAAGATGCATGTGAAGGAGTTCGACCTGGACACCTATCTGTTCGAGGAAAAGGCCAAGAACCTCTCGTTCAAGGAACGCCTGCGCATCGAGGGACAGCTCCAGCGCGAGATCGAGGAACTGTTCCACGGCCGGAATCTTGTCGACTGAAGCGGGGAACGGGGAACGGCCAAAGCGCAGAGCTGGCGTCGGCCACCGAACACTGATTTGCTTTTCCCCGTTCCCCGTTCCCCGTTCCCCGTTCCCCCTAGGACTTATGGCCCATGGCCTTCGCCTGGCGACCTGCTAGCGTGCGAGGCTGCCGCGGCCTGCCCGCCGCAAGTCCTTGCGCCCCGCGCCTACCGCCCAGGAAACCCCATGAAACGCCAGATCGTCGCAGCCATCGGTTTCGCATTGCTGACCGGCGTCGCCGCCGCCTCGCCGCCCGTGTCGGGGCTCGACCAGTCCGACATGGACAAGTCCGTGCGAGCCCAGGACGACTTCTACCAGTACATCAACGGCCACTGGCTCGCGACGACGCAGATCCCGGCCGACAAGCAGAGTTACGGTTCCGGCGGCATGGTGTACGACAAGTCGATCGAGAACCTGCACAGCATCATCGAACAGGCGCAGAAGCAGCCCGCAAACGCGGGCCAGCGCAAGGTCGGCGATCTGTACGCGAGCTTCATGGACGAGGCGAAGCTCGAGGCGCTGGGCACTGCGCCGCTCACGCCCGAGCTCGCGCGCATCGACGGGATCAAGGACGGCAGCGACATCGCGCGCCTGATCGCACACAACGGCAGTGTCGGCGTGGACGCGCCGTTCGGCCTGTACGTCCATCAGGACAACAAGGATTCCACCAAGTATGTCGTCGATTTCGGGCAGTCCGGCCTGGGCCTGCCCGACCGCGACTATTACCTGTCCGACGACGCGAAGTTCAAGCAGTTCCGGATCGACTACCTCGCGCACATCGAACGCATGCTCAAGCTCGGCGGCGACGCCGATGCGCACGGCGACGCCGCGAAGGTGCTGGCGCTCGAGACCGAACTCGCGAAGATCCAGTGGACCAAGGTCGAGAACCGCGACCCGGTCAAGGCCTACAACAAGGTGCAGGTCGCCGACCTCGACTCCATCGCCCCGGGCTTCGACTGGAAGGCGTTCCTCACCGAGGCGCGCGTGGCGGGCAAGGTCGACTACGTGATCGTCAGCCAGCCCAGCTACATGAAGGGCATGGCCGGACTGCTCAAGGACACGCCGCTGCCGGTGTGGAAGACGTACTTCCGCTGGCAACTGCTGCACGCCTCCGCGCCGTACCTGGGCAAGGCCTTCGTCGACGAGAACTTCGCATTCTTCAGCACCACCCTGCGCGGCGTGCCGGAGCAGCGCCCGCGCTGGAAGCGCGGAGTCAGCGTGGTCGAGAACGGCATGGGCGAGCAACTCGGGCAGGTGTACGTCACCAAGTACTTCCCGCCGGCGGCGAAGGCGCGCGCACAGGAACTGGTGCGCAACCTGCAGGCGGCCTACAAGGAAAGCATCAGTACACTGGCGTGGATGAGCCCGGAGACCAAGCAGCAGGCGCTCGCGAAGCTCGCCGCGTTCACGCCGAAGATCGGCTACCCGGACACCTGGCGCGACTACACGGCGCTGCGCATCGATCGCGACGACCTGTACGGCAACGTCGGCCGCGCGACCGAGTTCGAGTACATGCGCAACATCAACAAGCTCGGCAAGCCGATCGACCGTGCCGAGTGGGGCATGACGCCGCAGACGGTCAATGCCTACTACAACCCCGAGCTCAACGAGATCGTGTTCCCGGCCGCGATCCTGCAGCCTCCATTCTTCGATCCCAAGGCCGACGACGCAGCGAACTACGGCGCGATCGGCGCGGTGATCGGCCACGAGATCAGCCACGGCTTCGACGACCAGGGCGCGCAGTACGACGGCGCCGGCAACCTGCATGACTGGTGGACCAAGGCCGACCACGAGGCGTTCGCGGCGAAGACCAAGGCCCTCGTCGACGAATACTCCGCGTTCGAGCCGGTGAAGGGCTACCACATCAACGGCGAACTCACCCTCGGCGAGAACATCGCGGACAACTCCGGTCTCGCGATCGCCTACAAGGCATACAAGATCTCGCTGCATGGCAAGAAGGCGCCGGTGATCGATGGCATGACCGGAGAGCAGCGCTTTTTCGCGGGCTATGCGCGCGCATGGCAGAACAAGATCCGCGACAACGCCGCGATCGCGCAGATCAAGTCCGATCCGCATTCGATCCCGGTCGACCGCGTGATGGGCGCGGTAGTGAACCAGCCCGGTTTCTACGAGGCATTCGACGTGAAGCCCGGCGACAAGATGTACGTCGCCCCGGAGAAGCGCGTGATCATCTGGTAATCCGCCTGGTGGGTGGTGCTGGAGGACGAAGCCGGCCTCGTGCCGGCTTTTTCTTGGAGTATTCCAGCGAGGAACGGGAAACGGGGAACGGGAGCAGGAAGCAGGAAGCAGGAAGCAGGGCGCGAAGCAGGAAACGAAAAACAACAATTCGGGCGTATTCGGACCATGCAAGCTTGCCCGTTCCCCGTTCCCCGTTCCCCGTTCCCCGTTCCTGGCGCTAGACCCTGTACGCCACTGCCTTCATCAGTGCACTCGCTGCGCGCATCAGGCCCTGGATCGGTGCCGGCAACGCGCGGGCGCCGGCTTCCTGCGCGTGCTCCGCGTGGCGTGCCTCATCCGCTTTCATGACCCGCACGATCGCGCGGCTGCGCGCATCGGCCTCGGGCAACGAATGCAGGTGTTCGTCGAGATGGGCTTCGACCTGGCGCTCGGTCTCGACCACGAAACCGAGGTTCCAGCCGTCGCCGCGCAGGCCCGCGAGCGCGCCGATCGCGTAGCTGCCGGCGTACCAGAGCGGATTGAGCAAGCTGGGGCGGCTGTCGAGTTGTTTCAGCCGCTCTCCGCACCATGCGAGGTGATCGGTTTCCTCGGCCGCGGCGGCCAGTAGTTGCTTGCGCGTCGCCGGATCGCGGGCGACCGCGGCCTGGCCGAAATACAACGCCTGCGCGCAGACCTCGCCGACGTGGTTGATCCGCATCAAGCCTGCCGCGTGCGTGCGCGACGCTTCGTCGAGGTCCGCTTCGGGAACATCCGCAGCCGGATTCCCGGTGCGCGCGGCGGGCTGCGCGATCAACGCGCTGGATAGCGCGTGCTCGGCTTCGATCAGCAGGCGGTCGATTCGACTATAAGTGCGCGGGGTCGTCATGCGAGGTGCTCGGCAAGGAATTCCAGCGGGTGCCGCACCGGTAGCGCGGTAGCCATCGCGACATGCAGGCGGCAGCCGATATTCGCAGTCAGCAGCATCGACGCGCCACTGGCGACGAGCGCATCGAGCAGCGGCTGGCGCAATGCGCGCGCGCGCTCGGGTTCGTCGAGCATGTGGCTGCCGGCCGCGCCGCAGCAGCCGCTGTCGGGCAGTTCGACGAGATCCAGGCCGGGAATCCGCGCCAGCAGTTTGCGCAGCGCGGCATCGCTTTTCACGACGGCGCGCTGGGTGCATGGGATGTGCAATGCGACCCGTCGTCCCGACCGCCGAAAGCGAAGTCTGTCGGCGTGCTGCAGCAGGAACGCGCACGCATCGCTCACCGGCGCATGGCCGTCGAGCGCATCGACGAGCATGTCGTGGCAGCCGGTCGCCGAACTCAGCACGGGGACGCCGACTGCGAATGCCGCGCGATTTTTCTGCGCGAGTTCCGCGGCAGCATCGACTGCACCCGCATGCGCATGCAGCGCGCCGCAACAGGTCTGTTCCGCCGGCAGGGCCACGGCAATGCCCGCTGCCTGGCACAGCGTTGCGAGCGCGGCGTGCGTGCCCGCGTCGTAGCGGCGCGCAACACAGCCGCGAAACAGCGCGACTTCCGTCGCTGCACGGTTTGCGCCTGCCGCCGGATCGGCGACATCGATCCGCAGCTTGCGCGGCGGACGCGGCAACAGTTTCGGCAACAACGAATAGAGCGCGCGATAGGCGCCGAACAGCCGATCCAGCAGGGCGGGGCGCGCGGCCAGCCATTCGACCGCCCGTTGCCGCATCCGGGTGCCGCGCCGTTGGCGCTGGCGATGGCGCGCTTCGATCAGCAATTCGCCATACTGCACGCCGGCCGGGCATGCGGCTTCGCAACGGCGGCAGCCCAGGCAGTGGTCCAGGTGCGCATCGGCGATGGGATTCGGTTGCAACGCGCCGTCCGCGAACGCGCGGATCAATGCGATCCGTCCGCGCGGGGATTCGGCCTCGTTGCGGTCCAGCAGATAGGTCGGGCAACTCGGCAGGCACAGTCCGCATTGCACGCAGCGATCGGCCAGAGCCAGCAGCGGATCGAGCGTCGGATCCGGCTTTGCGGTGCGGATTGGCGCGGCTGCTGACATCGGCGGATGCTAGCACGCAGGCCCGGGGCGGCTTGCCATGTGCCGGAAAGGCCGCTATCATCCCCGCTCTTAAGTTCCCCAAACGTTCCCGTCGGAGCTGCAATGAAGACTTTCAGCGCCAAGTCGGAGACCGTGCAGCGTGATTGGTATCTGGTGGATGCCTCGGGCAAGACCCTTGGCCGCCTTTGCTCCGAGCTCGCCACGCGTCTGCGCGGCAAACACAAACCGGTTTACACCCCGCACGTCGATACCGGCGATTACCTCGTCGTGATCAACGCCGAGAAGATCGCCGTGACCGGCAAGAAACTCACCGACAAGATGTATTACCGGTTCACCGGTTACATCGGCAACCTGAAGTCCGAGTCGCTCGGCCAGTTGCTCGGCCGCAAGCCGGAGCGCGTGATCGAGATCGCGGTCAAGGGCATGCTCCCGAAGAACCCGCTGGGCCGCGCGATGTTCCGCAAGCTCCAGGTCTACGCCGGTGCGAACCATCCGCATACCGCACAGCAACCACAAGTGTTGGATATCTAAATGGCTACCACGCAGCACTCCTACGGCACCGGCCGTC
>JBBQHA010000025.1:0-29948 GCA_038323475.1 Lysobacterales bacterium | reverse complement strand
GCAGGCTCCTTGCTTTCGCAGGCGGCGAGGCTGGCGGCGAGTGCCAGCGCGAGCAGCAGTCTGGACGCATTGTTCTTGTGCGAGATGTTCATGCGAGTTTCCTCTTATGGTTGGAATGGACTTGCGTGCCGATCGCGCGCGGGGCGCGACCGTTGCGTGGAACGCAGTCGTCCGTGGTTCGGGGTTCGGATGGTTTCGCGGCAGCTGTCGCAGGCCGTCGGGAAGCTGCGGAAACGGGCCGTGCCGTGGCCGAGGGCATTGCACCCACGACCTGTCGCGATCACTGACGCACGTTGTACTCGGTGACGGCGGCGATCTGGCCGTCGACCTGGATCTCGATCTTGTAGCGGCCGATCGGCCAGCCGGCGTCATTGACGAGGTGGAAGTCGGTGACCAGGGTGTCGGTGGGACTGACGGTCTGGGAGACTTCCTTGATCAAGCTGCTCTCGTCAAAATACCACGTCGCCTTGAGCACGATGCCGTGCCCGGGGCGCTCGGTGGTCACCGCCGCATAGACGGTGTCGGTGGGCTTGAAGACCGTCGTTTGCTGGCTGATCCTGCCGTCCGCGCCAATCGCCGTGCCGAGGTCGATCCGGGTCACGTCGATCATCGGGATTCCATGCTTTTTCGCGGCGGGCGCCCGGGCATGGGTGGTCGTTGTCGGCGCGTTGTCGCAGGCGGCCAGGATCAGAGCGGTGGCGACCGCGATCCATGCGTACCGACCCGGCTTGCGGATGGCGCTCATGCGACTCTCCCTGGCTTGTTGGCGGGCGTCATTGCCGCGCTTGGCGCGTCGGCGGAGGGGCAGCATAACCCGGCGTCGCGCGCCAGGGGTTGATGTCCAGGCCACCGCGCCGGGTGTAACGCGCATACACCGACAGCGCATCGGGAGCGCAGCAGCGAAGCAGGTCGAGAAAGATCTGTTCGACGCATTGTTCGTGGAATCCGTTGTGACTGCGGAACGAGACCAAATAGCGCAGCAGTCCGGCGCGGTCGATGCGCGGGCCGCGATAGCGCACCTGCACGCTGGCCCAGTCGGGCTGGCCGGTGACCGGGCAGTTGGAGCGGAACAGGTGCGATACCAGGGCCTCGTCGTCGCCATCCTCGTGCACCCGCAGGTAGTCGGGATTCGGTGGGCCGTAGTCGTCGATGCCGATGTCGATGTCGTCGATGCATTCGCCTTCGGGTTCGCATAGCGGCAGCGCGTCGGCGGCAGGCAGCAGGGTGACCGCCACGTCCGCGCCGGCGGCAGCGGACAGGTCGCGCGCAATTCTTGCTTGCAACGCCTCGGGCCCGTCCATGCGCGCATGCGCGTAGCCATTGAGGTACAGCTTCAGCGACTTCGATTCGATCAGCTTCGGCGACGCGGCCGGTACCCGTAGCTCGGCCGTGCCGACGCAGGGCTTGCCGCGTGCATCCAGCCACGCGAGTTCGTACGCGGTCCACAGGTCGTAGCCGATGAAAGGCAGCGCCGTGCCGAGGCCGAGCGCGGCACGCGCATCCGCCCGCGCGATCGGGAACAGCAGCGACGGATCGTAGCGATCGGGCCAGGCGACGGCTTTGCCGAGCGGGGACTGTTCCGCGGTCGTCATGCGCTCGCTCCGCCCTCGCGTGCAGGCAGCAGGGCCAGCGGCAAGGCCAGCAACGCGGTCAGCACGGTCCAGATCAGGTAACGGAAATCGCAACTGCCGCTGATCAGCGCGAGCGGCAGCGCATTGCCGAGCGCGGATGCGGTCAGCGCGAGCACCGGCAGCGGGTCGCGCACCTGCCGGCGCCGCCATGCAATGACCGCGGCGACGATCGCGAGCAGGACGTACCAGACCCCCGCGAACAGCGGCGTGGTGCGCAGCCATTCCATCGCGTGCAGCCATGGCGCCTGCTGGTCGACCTCGGGCAGGCCGAACTTGATGAACGTCTGGTCGTAGCGGTTCGGCGAGAACGCGAGCCCGTGCGGCGTGTCCTGCGCGTAGCCGAGGAACTGCCAGCGGCTGAAGGTGAGCCGGTGCGCGAGGTAGGCGTGCGTGTGGTGCGTGATCGCGCCGGTCCACGCCTGCCAAAGCGCATCGAGGTCGTCCTTCGAATAATCCTGGTAATAGCTGAGCTTGATGCTGCCCGGCAGGAACGTGTTGACGTTCGTCACCGGCGTGTAGTCGTGCGCAAGGTCGGCCACCGTGGTCGGGCGATTGAGCAACCGCGCGGGGATCAGCATCGTGTTGTCGCGGATCGAGACTCCGGCGAGGTCCCACAACGCGACCGTCGTCCAGGCGTGCCTTGGCGTTGCGCCGACCGAGCGCGCGAAAAGCGACGGGGCGACGAGCAGCGCCATGCTGAGCATCGCGGCGAACAAGGTGGACGTCGCACGCGCGCGCAGAGTGGCAAGCGAGGTGCGCGGCCAGCACAGCCACAGCGTCAGCGGCGCGGCGGCGAGGATCGCGTTGTAGCGCAGGCAGCTGGCGACCGCGAGCCACAGCAGTGCGCCGGCGAACCATGCACGGCCGCCGCAACGCCGCCAGTTCGCGATGCACGCGCACGCCGCGAGCAGCGCGGCCGCCATCGCGCAGTCCTTCCAGACATGGCAGAGCGTGATGAATGCCGGCGGCCACAACGCGACCAGGGCGAACACCGCCCAGCGCCACGCCGGCCGGTCGAACAGGCGCCATGTCAATGCCGCGAGCGCGGTCCAGTAGCCGAGCAGGATCGCGGCGAACATCACCCCCGGATAGGCCCACAGGTGGTCGAGCCCGCGCCAGGCCAGCGCCATGATCGGCGGATTCGCATCGTCGAGCGCCATCGCGCCGCGCGCCTGCGCGAACTGGGTGGCCGAGTCGAAGGTGAAGAATCCCGGCCACGCGAGCCACCACATCAGCGCGATGCCGAGCGTCGCGGCCAGCAGCGCCTGCAGCCGATCCTTCCGGCCCTGGTCGTTCACGGGCGATGCTCCAGTCCCAGGTATGCGTCGGATTGCATGTCGATAAGGCGGCTCTCGGTGCGCGCGAATTCGGCGGCGTGGCGACGGCCACGATACAGCGCGATCGGTGCGGCGGCGGCGGATGCCAGCAGGTTCACATGGCGGTCGTAGAACTCGTCGACCAACAGCACGAAGCGTTTCGCGGCATCCTCGGCGAACGCGTCGAACACCGGCACGTTCGAGATCAGCACGGTGTGATACTCGCGGGCGATCTCGATGTAATCGGCGACCGCGCGCGGGCCTTCGCAGAGCGCGGCGAAGTCGAACCAGACGATGCCGTCCGCATGCGCCTTCGCGGCGATCGGCCGATCGTTGACCTGGAGTACGTCCGGCAGCCTCGGCAGGCCCATCGCGAGCCGCGCGAAGCTGGCGTGCAGGCGCGCCTCGCTCGCGGCATCCGGCGGAACGCACCAGGTCGTGGCCTGTTGCAGGTGGCGCAGGCGGTAGTCCTGCGCACCGTCGAGCTGCAGAACCGCGCAATTGCGCTCGATCGCCGCGATCGCCGGCAGGAACTGCGCGCGTTGCAGGCCGTCCTTGTAGAGATCCTTCGGCGCGATGTTGGATGTCGCGACCAGGGTCACGCCGCGCGCGAACAACAGTTCCAGCAGATGGCCGAGCAGCATCGCGTCGCCGATGTCGCTGACCACGCATTCGTCGAGCACCAGCAGCCGCGCTTCGGCGGCGATGTCGCGGGCGACGATGCGCAGCGGGTCGCGCTGATCGCGCAGGCGATGCAGGCGCGCATGCACCTCGGCCATGAAGCGGTGGAAATGCAGCCGGCGGCGCGTCGCGATCGGGATGTGCTCGTACAGCAGTTCGGTCAGGAAGGTCTTGCCGCGCCCGACTCCGCCCCACAGGTACAGGCCTTGCACCGGGTCCGGCGGTCGCAGGCTGGCCATCAGTCGACGCAACGGCCCGACCGCATCGACCGACTCCAGCAATGCGTCGTGGATGCGGTCGAGTTCGACCAGCGCCGCCTGCTGGGCCGGGTCGGCCTGCCATGCGCCATTCGCGACGCCCTCCGCGTACTGCGCCGACGGGCGGCTTTCCGCCATGGCTTCAGACATGCAGCAGTGGCGGCAGGTTGCGGCGTACGCCGTTCTTGATCGCGCCGCGCAGGTCCATCAGCCGGCGATGGAAGAAGTGGTCGGTGTCGGCCATCTTCACGAGGGTCGGTTTCGCATCGAGCTTGGCGAGCCAGTCGTAGACCGCGCGCGGCTCGACGATGTCGTCCGCCTCGCCTTGGATCACTAGCCACGGACAGGCTGGCGGCAGCACCGCGGAAAAATCCCAGCGACCGGCGGGCGGCGCGATCGAGATCACCTGAGCGACCGGCAGGTGGCGCGCGCCGAGCAAGGCGATCCACGACCCGAACGAGAATCCGGCGAGCCACAGCTTGTACTGCGGCCGTGCCTGCTGCGCCCATTGCGCGACCGCGAGCAGGTCGAGCGTTTCGCCACGGCCGTTGTCGTACGAACCCTCGGACATGCCGACGCCGCGGAAATTGAAGCGCACCGTGGCCAGGCCGAGTTCGCGCAACGAACGCGCGGCCATCGTGACCACCTTGTTGTGCATCGTGCCGCCTTCGAGCGGATGCGGATGGCAGACGATCGCGAGTCCGCCGCGCGCTTCGGCAGGATCGGGAAAATCGACGGACACCTCGAGCATGCCGGCTGGCCCGGGCAGCGGAACGCTGCTGGCGACCTCGGGAAACGGGATCGTGGGCTGGGCCATGGCGGAGCGATCTCAGGCGACGCGGAGCGCGCTGCGCGGATCATACCGACATAAATGAAGCCGCGAAGCGACACCTTCGTCCCTCGCCCGAGAAGCGGGAGAGGGGGCTACAGTCGAAGACGGTGGTGCAGAGGAAGGATCCGAGGTCCGATCATGCGAAAAACAGGAGCATGCCTTGCGGCGCCCGCAAGCCCTACTTGATCTGCCCGACCATCCACTTCACGGTGGCTTCGACCTGCGCATCGGTCAGCCCCGGGTTACCGCCCTTGGCCGGCATCTGGTAGCCGTCCGGGCCCTTGTAGCCGTTGGTCGCGTGCTCCACCAGGGTCGGGATGCCCTGTGCCATGCGCGCGGCCCAGGCCGCCTTTTCGAGTTTCGGGGCGCCGCCGGCGCCGCTGGTGTGGCAGCCGGTGCACAGGTTGCCGAAGATCACCGAGCCATCCAGCGAACCGCCGTAGGCGACCTGCGAAGCCGCTGCGGCCTTCGCCGCTTCGGCTGCCGCGGCCATCGCCGCCGCGCCGGTGGATCCCGCGTAGACCGCACCGAGCGGCGCGATGCGTTCGGCGATCTTGGCTTCCTTGGCGGGATTGCGTTCGATCGGCAGCTTGGTGTGCATGTAGCCGGCGAACACCAGCAGCACCGCCGTCACGACGACGAGGAAGCCGATCACCATCGAGAAATGCTTGAGGAAGACGAGGTCGTGATTGCGCACGGCGGCACCTGTGAAGAACGGGCTTGATTCCAGCCCGGCAGTATAACGGCAGCGCGGCTCCCGGCACACCCCGGCCGACCAGGCGCATCGGTCGCAGCGTTCCCCGCTCCCGGCAACCCGGTGCCATCGGCGGCCGCGAAACGGTGCTGGCCACGGCAAGCAGGGAAACTTAAGAACCCTTCGGCTAGTGTGCCGGCCATCCCGCAGCAAAGGCAGCGCATGTCCGACTGGACCATTCTTTGCGATTTCGACGGCACGATCAGCATCGAGGACGTCACCGACTCGCTGCTCGAGCGTCACGCGCATCCCGACTGGACGCTCCTCGAGGAGCGCTGGAAGTCCGGCGCAATCGGCTCGCAGGCCTGCATGGCCGGCCAGATCGGCCTGCTCGACGCCGACCGCAGCCAGCTCGCCGCCCTGTTCGCGTCGATGCGCATCGACCGTATGTTCCCGGCCTTCGTCGAGGCAGCGCTGACGGCCCGGATCCCGATCCGCATCGTCAGCGACGGGCTGGACCTGGCGATCGAAAGCATCCTCGCGCGGCACCAGCTCGACCACCTGCCGGTCGACGCCAACCAGCTCGACGCCGACGGGGGACGCCGCTGGCGACTGTCGTTCCCGCATGCCAGCGATGACTGCAAGGTCGCCAGCGGCATGTGCAAGTGCGCCGCCGTCGCGCAGGCGCGCACGCACAAGCGCAAGGTGCTGCTGATCGGCGACGGCGCGTCGGATTTCTGTGCGGCCGGCGCGGTGGACATGGTGTTCGCCAAGCACCGCCTGATCGAACACTGCCGTGCGCACGGCCTGCCGTATATTCCGATCACCGGCTTCGAGGATGCGCTGGTGCTGCTGCCGTCGCTGATCGAAGGAACGCTGGTGCCCGCTTCTCCGGTGGCGCACGACGCCGCCGTTTCCAGGAAAGGTCCGATCTCCCATGCCTGATACCGCCGTCAATACCCATCCGTCGCAGTCCGGTCGCGATGCGGCCCTGCTCGCCGACGAGGCGCAGTACTGCTCGTTCGGCGACACCGTGCATTACTCGGAGCCGCCGAAGATCTTCGCGCGCTGCGAGGGCAGTTACCTGTACGACGGCGAAGGCACGCCCTTCCTCGACCTGCAGATGTGGTACTCGGCGGTCAACTTCGGTTACGCGAATCCGCGCCTCAACAACGTCCTCAAGCACCAGATCGACACCCTGCCGCAGGTCGCCAGCCAGTACCTGCATCCGACCAAGATCGAACTCGCGAAGATCGTCGCGCAGGACGCCGAGAAAAAATGGGGACGCAAGGGCCGCGTGCATTTCAACGTCGGTGGTTCGCAGTCGGTCGAGGATTCGCTGAAGATCGTGCGCAATGCGTCGAATGGCAAGAGTCTCGTGTTCGCGTTCGAGGGCGGCTACCACGGTCGCACGCTCGGCGCTTCGGCGATCACCTCCTCGTACCGCTATCGCCGCCGTTACGGCCATTTCGATCGCGCCCAGTTCGTCGAATTCCCGTATCACTTCCGCGGGCCGAAGGGGATGTCGAAGGAAGAGTACGGCGAGCATTGCGTGGCCAAGTTCGCGCGCCTGTTCGAGACCGAATACAACGGCGTCTGGGACGGCAAGGCCGGCCAGTGCGAATACGCGGCGTTCTACGTCGAACCCATCCAGGGCACCGGCGGCTACGTGATCCCGCCACCGAACTTCTTCAAGGGCCTGAAGAAGGTGCTCGACCAGTACGGCATCCTGCTCGTCGTCGACGAAATCCAGATGGGTTTCTTCCGCACCGGCAAGCTGTGGGCGATCGAACATTTCGGCGTGCAGCCCGACATCCTCGTGTTCGGCAAGGCACTCACGAACGGCCTCAATCCGCTCGCCGGCATCTGGGCGCGCGAGGAACTGATCAACCCGACCGTGTTCCCGCCCGGCTCGACGCATTCGACGTTCGCGTCGAACCCGCTCGGCACCGCGGTCGGACTGGAGACGATGAAGATGCTCGCCGAGACCGACTACGAGTCGATGGTGATGGGCAAGGGCGCGCATTTTCTCGCGGGATTGCAGGATCTGCAGAAACGGCATCCGGAAATCGGCGACGTCGATGGCCTCGGCCTCGCGCTGCGCGCGGAGATCTGCGAAGCCGACGGTTTCACCCCGAACCGCAAGCTGCTCGACACCATGGTCGACATGGGCCTCGCCGGCGAACTCGATCACGATGGAAAAAAAATGGGGCTCGTGCTCGACGTCGGCGGCTACTACAAGAACGTCATCACCTTCGCGCCGTCGCTGCACATCAGCGGCGCGGAAATCGACCTCGGCATGAAACTGCTCGACCAGTTGCTGACGAAGGCCAAGCGCGGCTGAGGTTCTTGTCATCCCGAGCGCAAATTCTTGTCATCCCGAGCGCATGCGAGGGATCTGCCTTCGCATGTCGCCAAGCCAAATATTGGATCCTGATCGGAGCAGAGGATGAACGACTACATCTTCCTGATGCACGACGATGCGCCCCGAGCCGGCGCAACCAGCGACGCGCGCGACTGGGGCGGATACATCGCCAAGCTCCAGCAAGCAGGCCGCTTCGACGGTGGCAGTGAAATCGGCGAGGGCGTCTGCGTGCGGAAATCCGGCAAGCCGGCGGACATCTCCAGCCACCTCGTCGGCTACATCCGCGTCCGCGCAGCCACGCTCGCGGACGCGCGCAGCTTGCTGGAAGGCAACCCCGCGTTCGAAGCAGGAAGCACGATCGAGATCCGCGAGCTGCCGCGCTCGGGTTAGCGATGGGCGCGCCGGCGCATGCATGGTCGCAACCAAAACCTAACACCAGATTCCGGAAAATGCCGAACACTACGCGCCCCGATTGAACCGAGCGTAGCCGATGCGTCGAAACTTGCTGGCCAGCATGCTTGCCTGCGCCTGCGCCTGCGCCTGCGCCAATGCCGCGTTCGCGCAGGATGCGTCGCCTGCATCCGCATCCGCATCCACGCCCGCAGCGGAACCGGCTAGCGTCAGGGAACTCGACAGCATCGTCGTGCGCGGCGTGGTGCCGGGCCCGGGCCTGTGGAAGGTGACAAAGGGCGAGCACGTGCTGTGGGTGCTCGGCACGCTGTCGCCGTTGCCGAAGGACATCACCTGGGATTCGCATCGCGTGGAAGCTGTGGTTGCGCGCTCGCAGGAAGTGCTGGACGGGCCGCAGGTGGGAATCAAGGCGAACACGGGCTTCCTGGGCCTCGGGCTGGTGACGATGCTGCCGTCGTTGATCGGCCTGCGCAACAATCCCGATGGAGCGACGCTCAAGGATGTCGTGTCGCCGGACCTCTACGCGCGCTGGAGCGTGCTGAAGGAAAAATACATCGGCGGCAGCAACAAGGTCGAGAAGTGGCGGCCGATCTTCGCCGCGCTCGACCTCTACGAGTCCGCGATCGACAAGGCCGGCCTGACCGACAAGTCGCTCGTGCAGAAAACCGTCGCCGCGGCAGCGAAACATGCGGGCGTCAGGATCACCACACCGACGATCGAACTCGCGCTCGACAACCCGAAGGCAGCGATCAAGGAATTCAAGACGAGCGCGCTGGATGATCGCGAATGCTTCCGCAAGACGCTCGACCGCATCGACACCGACCTCGGTGCGATGACCTCGCGCGCGAACGCGTGGGCTGCCGGCGACATCGACGCCCTGCGCAGGTTGCCCTACACCGACCAGAGGACCGCGTGCGCCGCGGCGATTTCGGAAACGCAGCTCGCGCAGAAGAGCGGAATCGGAGGCATCGATGCGCGCGCGCAGCAGGCATGGCTCGACGCCGCCGCGAAGGCGCTGGACACCAACGACGTCACCTTCGCGATGCTGCCGATCGCGCGCCTGCTCAAGCCCGATGGCTATCTCGCGCGCCTGAAGGCGATGGGGTATGCGGTGGAGGAGCCTGCTTCGAAGGCGCCCGTTGCTGTCGAAGCGCAACCGGTGGATTCCGTGGCCAGATAATGCCGGTCGTAGCCCGGATAAAGTACAGCGTCATCCGGGGCCGATTCGGGAGGACGGCAAGCTCATGTGTTCGAAAGCCCCCGGATTGACCAGCTTCGCTGTTGAGCAGCGCTGTGCTGCATTCGGGCTACGCTTGCGTCGTTCCCTGTACTCACCTGCCGGCCCGGTAATACTTGAAGATGGTCTTGTCCTCAAACTGCAAGGTCATGGATTCCTTGTCCAGGGCCAGGATCTTGATCTCTTGCCTGGTATGCCAGACGTTCCGCTGCGTCAGGTAAAGCGTCATGCCCTTCGCGCAATAATCGAAATCTCCGATCTTCCTGGGCGCGACGATCTCGCCCGTTGAGTCCCCGAACAAGCCACCGATGTGATCTTTGCCGCCTGCTTGCGTGGTGAACCATGTCTGTTGAAAAAGCCACGGGCTGAAGGATCGAGTGTCTTCGCACTTCTTGTTGCACGCCGTCAATACAGCCAGCAGGAAGGCGACGAAAAAAACGTTCATCGATCTACTCCGACCGCCGCAACGCCAGCACCGCATTCAACCCCCCGAACGCGAACGAATTGCTCAGCGCCGCTCTCACCGGCGTTTCGCGCGCGACGTTCGGCACGTAGTCGAGGTCGCACTCCGGGTCGGGGTCGATGAAGTTCGCGGTCGGCGGGATCACGCCGTCGCGCAATGCGCCGATCGCGGCGACAAGCTCGATCGCGCCGGCGGCGCCGAGTGCGTGGCCGTGCATGGACTTGGTCGACGACACCGCGAGCCTGTCGGCGTGCGCGCCGAACACCTGGCGGATCGCGGCGGTTTCGGTCGGGTCGTTCGCGGGCGTGCCGGTGCCGTGCGCGTTGATGTAGTCGATGTCATCCGGGTTCATTCGCGCATCGGCGAGCGCGCGGCGGATCGCGCTGGCCGCGCCATCGCGCGACGGGAACACGATGTCGGCCGCGTCCGACGACATGCCCGCGCCGGCGAATTCGGCGAGGATCGTCGCACCGCGCCTGCGCGCGTGTTCGTATTCTTCCAGCACGAAGATGCCCGCGCCTTCGCCGAGCACGAGCCCGCGCCGCTGCCTGCAGAAGGGCCGGCAGGTGTCGTCGGCGAGCACGCGCATCGATTCCCACGCGCGTGCAACGCCGTAGGTGATGCAGGCTTCGGTGCCGCCGGTCACCGCGGTGTCGGCCATGCCGGAACGCACCATGTGGAAGGCCTGCGCCATCGCGTGGTTCGCCGATGCGCAGGCGCTGGACACCGCGAACGCGGGCCCACGCAGGCCGAATTCGATGCTGACCTGGCTGGCCGGCGCATTCGCCATCAGCCGCACGATCGTCAATGGATGCAGTCGCGGGTTGTTGTCCGCGTACAGGCGCCGCGATGCCTGGTCGTTCGTGTTCTCGCCGCCGACGCCGGTGCCGATGATCACCGCAGTGGTGTCGCCGAGGCCATCGGCGCGGAAGTCGAGGCCCGATTGCGCGACCGCTTCGCGCGCCGCGACCAGCGCGAACTGCGAGACTCTATCGAGCAGCAGAATCTTCTTCTCGTCGAAATGCTTGAGCGGATCGAAGTCGCGTACTTCGGCCGCGATCGGCGCCTTCAGCAGTTCTGGCGCGACCGCCGAGATCGTGGCGATGCCGCTGCGGCCTTCGCGCATCGCATGCCAACACGCGGGCGCATCGTGGCCGAGCGCACTGATTGAACCCATGCCGGTAATGACGACGCGACGCATGCATTTCTCCTGCAATTTCTCAGGTCGCGGACGGCGTCGATGCCGCCTTTTCCGCGAGCAGGCGTTCGACCGCGGCGACCAGGCCGCGCACGCTTTCGGTATCCACGGTCGGATCGCGGTCGGGCAGGGTGATGCCGAAACGGTCCTCGAGTTCGAAGATGATCTGCACCACGTCCAGCGAATCGATCTCGAGGTCCTTCAGCGTGGACTCGAGGGTGATTTTCTCGACCGGGATGTGCGCTTCCTTGGCGATGACCGCGAAGATCGCGTCCTGGGTGTTGTCCATGGGTTACTCCGTGGTGGTCTTGGTTGGGGTGGCGACGGGTGCGGCAAGCGGCGGTCCGACCGGGCCGTCGCGACCCAGCTGCAGGATACCGGTAACGATCACCGCAGCGCCCGCGAGTTGCAGGCCGCCGATCGGTTCGTGCAGCACCAGCCACGACGCGAGCATCACTGCGACGAACACGATCGCGCTGGCCGGGAATGCGCGCGACAGGTCGGTGTCGCGCAGGATCAGCATCCACGCCACGAAGCCTGCGCAATAGCCGCCGAGCGCAATCCACAGCCACGCCGAGGTCAGCGCGAGCGCGAATGCATGCGCGGAAAAGTCGAAGGCGCCGGTGTGACTGGCGGAGAACTTGAAAGCAAGCTGGGTCGTGACTTCGACCGCGACCAGCGCGATCCATGCCAGCGCCAGCGGCCCGCGCGGACGGTGCAATCGCGCGGCGGTCGTCATGCGCGCACCTTGCGTGCAGGCACTTCGGTCGTCGCCGAACTGGTGTCGCGGTGCAGGCCGAGCGCGCGTTCGGCGGTCTTCATGGTGCCGTCGATGAGGCGGTTGCGGTGCCGGTACCACAGCCAGTTCGGGATGAGCGTGCTGCCCATGCGGAGTTTTTCCTGCGGCAGGCCCTGGCCGCTCTGGTAGGTCGCGATGCGGTGCTCGATCGCATACCGCACGTTTTCCATCCAGCTCACGTAGTACAAGTTGAGGTCGCGCGCGTGGGCGTAGTCCATGCCGATGTACTTGTCGATCAGGCGGTCGCCGTCGTGCAGCACCAGGTTGAACGCGACCAGGGTGTCGCCGAACCAGTAGCAGACGCAGGATGCACGGCCCTCGATCGCGGTCAGGACATGGTCGAAAAACTCCGGCGTGAGTTCCTCCAGCTGCATGTCGGCGCGCTCGAGCGTGTTGCGATAAAGCCGTGCGACGGCGTCGCGGATGCCGTCGAGGTCGCGGCGCCATTCGATCCGCAGCGACGCGCGCGAGCGCAGCTTGCGGCGCAGGTTCTTGCGGGTCGCATGGCTGAGCGTCGCCAGGTAATCATCGATCGATGCGAACGGCAGGTCGAGCGCAGCGGTCGCCAACCCGGGCTGTCGGCGCATGCCGCTCGCCATCAGGGTGCGTTCCCACAACAGCGATTGCGCGTCGCCGACGTCCTTGAGCGCGAGCAGTCGCGCGCCGTGCAGCGCGGCTTGCGCTTCGCAGCCGGCGAGGATCAGCGCCAGCATGCGCAGGCGTTCGACCGGTGTTGCCTCGGGCGCGAAGCCCGCGTGGCAGGTTTCCGCGACCGGCGACCCCAGCGCGAGCATGCGTGGACGCAGCAGCGCCGGCGCCGCGCGTGCGAGCGCCCCGACGACGCGGCGCAGGTAACCGTCCAGGGTGGTATCCAGCCGGTAATCGGTGATGAAGGCGGGCGCCACCGCGCGCAATTCCGAATCCACGCGCACGCCCAGATACAGCCATTCGAATCCGGCCAGCTGCGCGCGTTCGGTCGCGCGGTAGTACGACCAGTCCTCGAGTTCGCCGGGGAACAGGCGGTTCCACTCGCTTTTCGTGAAGTCCTCGATCGAACTGGCGACGACCAGTTCCATCAGGCGGTCCGCAACATGGATACCGCGCCGGTCGCGGTATCGGCATCGGCGCCGACGCAGCGCGCAAAGAAATCCGCCGAGCGCGCGATGACTTCGCGATGCTCCTGGTCGACGGTGACCATGTGGTAGCTGTTGTGCAGCAGCATGGTTTCGACCTCGGCGCCGACGCTGCGCTCGACGATCTGCGCGTTGCGCACGCTGGCGACATCGTCGTTCGCGGCGTGCACGACCAGGCAAGGCGCGCGTACCTGGTCGAGCTGCTTGCGCACGCGCGAGGACAGCCGATAGAACTCGGCGAGCGATGGCCACGGGTTGCCGGGCAGTCCGCCGCCCGCGCTGTCGCCGCTCAGCATGCTGCCGGCGATGCGTTCGCGCACGCGCTCGCACTTGATCCCGTACGGCGGCTTCTCCATGAAGCGCTGCTTGCGCCCGATCCCGAGCCGGATCGCGAGCGGCAGCAGGAACGAGAGCTTCGCGATGCGCGGGATCGTCCAGCCGTCGTAGGCGAACGTGGTGCCGTACAGGGCGAGCCCGTTGACCTGGCCGGGGCGTTCGGCTGCGAGCTTGAGCGCGAGCAAGGCGCCCATCGACAGGCCGCCTACGAAGACGCGGTCGACCTGTCCGGCGAGCCGGTCGGCGGCTTCGGTCACGCTGCGGTACCAATCACGCCAGCCGGTTGCGAGCAGGTCGGCCTCGTTGCCGCAATGCCCGGCGAGTTGCATCCCGAGCACGCTGTAGCCGGCGCGGTGCAGGCCCTTGCCGACGAAGCGCATCTCCGCGGGCGTGCCGGTCAGGCCGTGGATCAGCAGCACGCCGTCGCGACCGCCGGGAAGGAAGAATTCGCTGGACTTCATCATGGGCGGACGTGGACTTCCTTCGCTCGATCAGTGGGGCTGCGGCCAGCACACCAGGGCGACGCCGACTGCGATGGTGCAGGTGGCGCGCCACTGGCGTGCGCTGACATGTTCTTTCAGGATCGCGCGGCTGGCCAGTACCACGCCGCAGTACGACAACGCGGCGAATGCGAAAGCGAGGCTGAGCGGCGCCAGCGAGAGCGCGGCGAACCACAGCACGAATTCGAGCGCATACACCGCGATGCCCACGCCGATCCACGGCGACGCAGCGAGCCGTCGGAAAAACCCCGCAACGCCGTTGTCGAAAGTGTCGTCGTCGACGGTCATGCCGAGCTTGAAACTGACCTGCCCGGCCACGTCGCAGGCCACCGATCCCAGCAGGAGCAGGAACATCAGCACGCGCGCGCGGCCCGTTCGATGGTGGCCAGCAATTGCCGGTTGACCTCGGCATTGCGGGCGAGCGCGATCGCGTCCGGCGGCGGCTGCCGGGGCTGGTCGCGGCGCACTTCCCAGCGCTTGAGCGCACTGCTGAAGTCCGGCGCGGCGTAGTCGCCGCAGATGTCCGCGCCGGCGATGCTGTGCTTGCGGCCGATCGCCTCGATCAGGCCGAGTACCGCGCGCAGCGGCATCTGGCCCTGGTCCCAGTTGCTCGTGACTTCGTCCTCGGGCAGAACGTCCTTGTCGATGGTCAGCCAGACCGCAACGGTGGCGATCTGGGCCAGGATCGTGCGCGCGGCGACTTCCGGACTCAAGTCGACCAGATTGTTCCATATCAGCCGCCGGTGCGAGGCCAGCCGCCCCGATGCGCAGCGATACGACGCTCCATCGGCGATCTTCCGCAGCACCCGCGATGGTGCATGCGACCACGGGAACAGGCGCAGCCGGCCGGACGCGAGCGCCGGCAGGTTGCCGCCTTTCAGGCCCGGCCAGACCAGGTCGTCGCTGCAGGGTCCGATGGTGACCACGCGCGCGACCCGTTCCGAACGCAGTGCCTGGTTGACCCACGAACCGCAATGCCAGCGCGGTGCGAACCGCACCCAGTCGGGATGGTTGTCGAAGTGGATCAGGGTGACCGGCTCGCGCGCGCGCTCGAGCAGCAGCGGCGTGAGGTGGTGGAAATCGCCCGAACCGACCAGGGTCACCGTGGGATCGGGATGGACCGGCGCGCCCTGCAGGCGCAGCCGCGTCTCGGCGATGGCCTTGCCGCCGCTCCACAGCCGCAGCCTCGCCGCGAGGTCGCGCAGGTCGAGCACGCGCACGGATTGCCAGCATGAGGCGGCCGCTTCGTCCGCGTGGTTTTGTACCGAACCGTCGAGATCGAGGATCTCAAGATGCATCGTTGTCCACCAGCGCGAGCTCTCGCTGCATTGCGACGGCCGGGATCGGGCGTGTCCGCGCGAAAAGCATGCGGTCGCTGTCGTTACGTCGACCTGCCGGGAATGTCATGCGCGCGTTCACGCCACTGCGCCGCCCAGGGTCGCATCCGGCGACCAGATGCGCAGGCTCAGCAAGGTCGGCTGGGTCGGGTCGTGCGCGAGTTCCAGCGCCCAGCCATAGCGCTGGCACAGCCGCCGCAACATGCCGATGCCGCCGGTTTCGTCCGAACGCCGGACGCCCGCCAATGGAGGAACCGCCGCCTGGTCGTCCGCAGCCGGCGGGTCGGACTCGGCCGGTGCCTCAGCGCCTGCGCCGGGAGCGGCCGCCGCGCTGTCGGTCGAGGCGAGCACGAGTCCGCGTGCATCGGCGTCCAGCCGCAGGTGGGTGCCGTACGCGCCGCTCGCGATGCTGCGGAACAACAGGCGCAAGGCGACACGCAGCAGGTCAGGCGGCGCTTGCACGCGCAGGGATGTCGCGCAGCGCAGTCCGAGCACGATCTGTGCGGCATCGAGTTCCTCGCGGAATTCGGCGATCACCGACGCCAGCGCGGGGGCGAGTTCGACCGGCGCGGCCGCAGCATCTGCGGCTTCCCCCGAACGCGCGATCAGCAGCAGCGCGTCGAGCAGGTTCGCCATTTCGCCGGCGCTGCGGCGGATGCGCTCGATCCTGCGCTGGCCCGGTGCGGTCGGATTCTGGCCTTCGCGCAACAGGTCGAGCGCGCCCTGCAGGACCGTCAGCGGCGTGCGCAGTTCGTGGCTCGCATCGGCCGAAAACAACACTTCGCGTTCGACCGCGGCATGCATGCGCGCGCGATAGCGCAGCAGGGCATTGGCGAGCGCGCCGACCTCGTCGGCCCGGTGGTCGGCCGCGATCCGCTGCAGCTCCGCGCCCGGATCGTCGCGGTCCACCTCGTGCGACAGGCGCAGCACCGGGGCGAGCATGTTGCCGGCGAGCATGCGCCCGAGCCAGGCGCCGAGGACGATGCCGAGCAGGATCATCGCGAACAGTTCCTCGGCCAGGCGTCGCTCGCGAGCCGGCGAATTCGGCAGCCCGGCGACCATCGTCACCCGGCCGATCGGGGCGACCTGGATCGCGGCGAACCTGTCGCTGTCCTCGACGTCGTCGAGTTCGTGCACGCCCGGCGACAGCGTGCGGAATTCGGGCGGCGAGGTCGGCGGCTGGCCGGGCCGGTCGATATAGAGGCTTTTCCACGGGCTGCGCGGCAGCCGGGCATCGGGATCGCCGCCGTGCTGGGCGATCTGGATGTCCATCTCGGCGGTCATCTCCTCGCCGATCAGCAGGTGCTCGGAATGTTCCGAGATCTGTTCGGCGACGAATGCCATGCACACGCCGATGATCGCGCCGAGCATCGCGCAGAACACCACCACGCGCATCCGCAGGCTGGTTTTACGTGGCAGCATGGGCAAGGATCCTGTATCCGAAGCCGTGGACGGTGACGATCAAGGGTTGCTCGTACGGGCGGTCGACCGCGGCGCGCAGCAGCGAGACGTGCGTGTGCAGGCGCGCCGAATCGTGCTCGGCATCGCCCCACAGCGCCTGCGCGAGTTCCGCGTACATCATCACGTGGGGGGACTTGCGCATCAGCGCTTCGAGCAGGCGATAGCCGGCCGGCGAAAGGTTCAGCGCCGTGCCCTGCCGGGTCGCGGTGCGGCTGGCGACGTCCAGCGACAGGTCGTCGATGCGCAGGATCGCCGGCGATTCGCGCTGCTGGCGCCGGTGCAGCACCTGGATGCGCGCCGCGAGTTCGCGCAGCTCGAAGGGTTTGGTCAGGTAATCGTCGGCGCCGGCCTCGAAGCCGAGCAGCTTGTCTTCGAGGCGATCGCGCGCGGTCAGCATCAGGACCGGCGCGGTACCGCCCTGCGCCCGGTAGCGCCTGCACACCTCGATGCCGTCGAGCCTGGGCAGGCCGATGTCCAGCACGATCACGTCGTAGATATTGTCCAGCGCGAGCTGAAGTCCGCTCTGGCCGTCGGCGGCGTGGTCCATGACCTGCTCGCGCAACTCCAGGAACTCCCAGATGTTCTCGGCCATCGGCCGCTGGTCTTCGATCAGCAGGATGCGCAGCTTGGCCGGAACCGGATCCATAGGACGCCGTTGATGGGTTCGGGGCATTGTAGCCAGCGCGGCGTTAAGGCGATCGTGCCCACCGCGGCACGCGCAGACGCGGCCACCGTGCGCGGCTACAATAGTGATGCCAAGCGCCCGTAGCTCAGCTGGTCGCGGCGGGCGCGCCGAGGTTCCGCAGCAACCTGCGCCCGATGAGGGCGAGCCATGGAGGGCGAGCGGACCCAACTCCATGGATGGAACCGTGCGAAAATCAATCAAATTGCGCCCGTAGCTCAGCTGGATAGAGTACTGCCCTCCGAAGGCAGTGGTCGGGGGTTCGAATCCCTCCGGGCGCGCCAATTCTTGACCACGCGGCGGCTTTCACGCGCAACACATTGCTGCCTGACGCTGGGTTGCGGGGAATGCCAGCCTTCGCGCTGGATGCGTTTGTCACGCTCGCGCCATGCATCGCGTTCGCCCTGCGGGCCAACTGCGCTGTTTGCTTCCGCTTTCCTGCGCACGCAGTCGCTGTTGCGCAAGCCGGTCGGCTTGCAGGCGCTGCCACGTACCGTCCGCGCGCGTCCTGATTCCAACTCGCGCACACGTGCAGGCCGGACGGACCGCTCATTTCCGCATTTGCTGGCATCCGCCCGCAGGCGTAGAAACCATGGCCGCCAGGTGGCGTGGAGACAGAGTGACGGCGTGTCCGCAAAGCAAAAAAGGAAGCCGCCCTTGCGGGCGGCTTCGGAACTGCGTGCGGCTTGTAGATGTGCTTGCTGGGTCAGAACGAGAACTTCAGGCCGAGGTTGAAGCTGTCGTCGCGCTGGTTGGCGTCGCCGAAGCGGCCGGCATAGGCCGCGTATCCGGTGAAGTTGCTGCCGAGGTCGGCCGACAGGCCCAGCTCCGCGCTCCACCAGCTCGACTCCGGCAGGAAGCCGGGCATGCTGAAGGTACCGTTGAGATTGACCAGGCCCGCGCTGACATTGCGGACGTTGTTGTCGGCCTCATGCTCCCAGGCCACGCGCGCGAACGGATGCAGGTTGCTTTCGAACATCTTGCTGTCGCCCGACAGCTGCCAGCCCAGCTTGGAAATCGTGGAGCTGCGGCTCTGGCGACCGAACACCATCGAGGTGCTGTCGTTGCCGGTTTCGTTGTAGGCGCCGACGTGGATGCGCTGGTGCGAGATGCTCGCGAACGGACCCGACTTGATGTCGCCCCAATTGAAGAAGTAACCGCCAGCGAGTTCGAAGCCGGTGTGCGAACCGGACGTGTTGCCGGACTCGGTGCGGGTCGCGGTGCCGAGCTGGATCACGCGCTGCACGTCGTTGAAGTTCAGCTGGCCGACCGTACCCGACGCGGAGATGTACGCATTCGGCATGCGCCACACGCCGTAGGCGCCGATCATCGGCTCGGTCTGGCGGAAGCCGCCGCCGCCGCCGAACGAGGCGTCCTGATAGCCGAGGCTGGAGACCAGGCCGACCGAAACGGCGTCGTTGACGTAGTAGTCGCCGCCGACGGTCAGGGTGCTGTCATGGCTGCTGGTGTTCGGCGACGTCATGGTGGCGTCGTAACGCTGGTGGCCATAGGCGATGTTGACGAACGTGCGCAAGCTGCCTTTCTCGCGGGTGCGCGCCATGTCGGCCTGCATCTGGTCGCCGATCGCGCGGGACTGGGTCTCGAACACATGCAGCGGCGCTTCGGCGAGCATCGAGATGTAGCTCGGCGCAGCGATTTCGGACAGCACGTACTGCGCGAGCACGGAATGCGCACCGCCGGTCGGATGCACGCCGTCGGCGAACACGAAGGTGTTGTTGGTGCCCGGCGCATAGGTGAACGGCAGGCCGGAACCGGCCGGGCCGCATGCGACCGAGGTCAGCTGCGGGACCGCGGGACCGCACGCAGGCGCGGTGGTGTTGGTGAAGCCGTACGCGCCCGGGTTCGCGATGATCTCGTTGAACAGGCCGAAGGTATCGACCGCGATGACCCCGGTCTTGCCGGACATCGACGCGTTGAGCTGGCCGTTGTAGACGAGGACCAGGCTGGTGATGCTCGCCGATGCCGGCGTGCCGTTGAAAGCCGGCGTGCGGCCGATGTTCGGCAGGTTGAACAGGACGATGTTGCCGGCGCCCGCGTTATGCAGGGTGTCGACAAGCCCGCCCATCGTGCGTGCCGAAACGACCGTGCCCCCTGCCGCCTGGGCCGAAGTGATCACGCCGGCTCCGGCGAGTCCCACATAGGTGAAAATATCGTTGGCGCCGCCCCACATCGTGTACAGCGCCTGGCCGTCGGCATGGCCGCCGTGCGCGGTGAGGTAGCCGGTCAACTGCGTGGTCAGCGAGAATGAACCCGGCGACAGGCCGCAGGTGAAGCTCGCACTGTTGGCGAGCACGCATGCGCCGCCGTAGGCGTAGTTGGTGCCGTTGGAACCGGGCACGAACGGCGAAATGTTGGTCTGGTTGAAGCCGAATGCGAGCGCGATGTCCTGCACCGCGACCCGGTCGGGATTGGTGGTGAAGCTGTTGCCGGGCGGCAGGCCCTGCAGGGCCGCCACGTTGCCGGCATCGCTGAGGCTGTCGCCAAAGCTGAATACGTTGGTGAATTCCTGCGCCTGGGCGGCGGTGACGGAGCAGATCGCGAGCGCGACGGCGCTGGCAAGCAGACGAATGCGGGGCATGGGAAAGCTCCTGGTCTCGATTGGGTTCGGAACGGAGAAGGCAGGCCGGCTGCCCGGCATCCACCCGTCAGCGCAATGCTGGCGTAACGGGATCTTAATACAAGCCCGGCGCAACCGCACTAGCCCGTATGGCGTGCCTGTTTCGTCCGCCCGGCGCGCCGGGTCAGATGCACCAGCAGCAGCGAGATCGCCGCCGGGGTGATGCCGGGGATGCGCTGAGCCTGGCCCACGGTCTGCGGGCGGACGCTGGAGAACTTCGCGAGGACCTCGCTGGACAGGCCGCGCACGCCCGCGTAGTCGAATCCCTCCGGGATCGCAGTGTCCTCGTGGCGACGCTGGCGCGCGATGTCCTCGTTCTGGCGCTCGAGGTAGCCCGAATACTTCACCGCGATCTCGACCTGTTCGGACACCGCCGGATCGTCGACGCCCGGACCGATCGCAGCGAGCCGCATCAACGCGGCGTAGTCGAACTCCGGGCGCTTCATCAAATCCAGCGCCGAGGCGTCGTGACTCAGGGCAACGCCCAGGGTGGCCTCGATCGCACGGCCGAGCGCGTTGCCCGGTGCGACGCGCAGCGCGGACAGCCGCGCGGTTTCGCGGTCGATCGCCGCGCGCTTGCGCGCGAACGCTTCCCAGCGCGCGTCGTCGACCAGACCGAGCCCGCGCCCGGTCTCGGTGAGCCTCAGGTCGGCGTTGTCCTCGCGCAGCTGCAGCCGGTATTCTGCGCGCGAGGTGAACATGCGGTAGGGCTCGGTGGTGCCGTGGGTGATCAGGTCGTCGATCAGCACGCCGATGTAGGCTTCGTCACGGCGCGGCGTCCACGCATCGCGTCCCTGCGTTTTCAGCGCGGCATTGAGTCCGGCGATCAGGCCCTGCGCGGCGGCTTCCTCGTAACCGGTGGTGCCGTTGATCTGGCCGGCGAAGAACAGGCCTTCGACCGCCTTGGTTTCCAGAGACGCCTTCAGGCAGCGCGGGTCGAAGTAGTCGTACTCGATCGCGTAACCCGGCCGGGTGATGTGCGCGTTCTCGAAGCCGCGGATCGAACGCACCAAGGCAAGTTGCGCATCGAACGGCAACGAGGTCGAGATCCCGTTCGGATAGATCTCCTGCGTCCCCAGGCCTTCGGGTTCGACGAAGATCTGGTGCGAGGTTTTTTCCGCGAAACGCACCACCTTGTCCTCGATCGACGGGCAGTAGCGTGGGCCGATGCCCTCGATCGCGCCGGTATAGAGCGGCGAACGATCGAGCGCGCCGCGGATGATGGCGTGGGTGCGCTCGGACGTGTGGGTGATCCAGCACGACACTTGGCGCGGATGTTCGGCGCGCGCTCCGAGGAACGAGAACACCGGTGCGGGATCGTCGCCGGGCTGCTCCTCCATCAGCGAGTAGTCGATGCTGCGGCCGTCGATGCGCGGCGGCGTGCCGGTCTTCAGGCGGTCCACCACGAAACGGCCTGCGCGCAATTTTAGTGCGAGCGCGGTCGCGGGCGGATCGCCGGCACGACCACCGGAATAGTTCGCCGGGCCGATATGGATCTTGCCGGCGAGGAAGGTGCCGGCGGTCAGCACGACGCACGCGGCGTCGAAGCGCAAGCCCATCTGGGTGAGGACGCCGGCGACGCGATCGCCGCCGCCCGCATCCGATTCGATCAGGATGTCGTCGACCGCCTGCTGGAAAAGTTCGAGGTTCGCCTGGTTTTCCACCGCCGTTCGCACGGCCGCGCGGTACAGCGCGCGGTCTGCCTGGCAGCGGGTCGCGCGGACCGCCGGTCCCTTGCTCGCATTGAGCCGGCGCCACTGGATGCCGGCGAGATCGGCGCAACGTGCCATCGCTCCGCCGAGCGCGTCGATCTCGCGCACCAGGTGGCCCTTGCCGATGCCGCCGATCGCCGGGTTGCAGCTCATCGCGCCGACCGTCTCGATCGCATGGGTGAGCAGCAGCGTGCGCGCACCGGCGCGTGCGGAGGCGAGTGCGGCTTCGGTGCCCGCATGCCCTCCACCGACAACAATGACGTCGTACCGATTCATGCGATGGCCCAAGTCCTGCATTCAAGTCACGCCGGGAGCGGCAGCGTCGCGGCAAGCCGGCATGTTATCGCCTGCAGTCATCGGATCGCGGCAGGTTGGCCTTGGCACGAATCATGCTTTGTGTTCGCTGCACCCGCGGCTCCGCGCCGCACGCCAGGCTGGCATCAGGAACAGGGACAGCTATCGCGTTCGAGGGGCACGGCCGGGAGTCTCGCGGGAGGCTCCCGGCCTTATTTTTATGCGCTTCCGACGCGGTCCATGACGCCCGCGGCACCGGCTGGAAAAGCCGACGCCCGGCGGGTCTTCAGGAACAGGGGGGATCCTTGGAACCGGGTGCCGGGCGTCGGACAGGTCTGGCGCGCGTCGCGCCTTGTCATACCGCGTCGCAATGCGACGCTTCTTGTCAGTCGCGCATCATCTGCGCTGCTTCTAGTCTGTGCAAGTCGATCCTGGCAAATCGCGAATGCCGTCACAGTTCAACGACGCGGCCCGTTGCGCGGGAGCTGCCGTTCGCGCGCATCGTGCCGCGGCTCGCGGGACGGTCCGTCGAAATCGCGCCCGCGCGGTGAGTCCTGCTGATCCCGCACCGGGTACGGATGGTCGATCCGCCGGGGCGTATCGTTCACCGATACCGGCCCCGCCTGCGCCTGGACGTCCCGCCGATTGCTTCCGATCGCAGCGGCCACACCGACGCGGCCAGGAGGATGGTGATGATGCCGCGGCCACGGCCGGTACCAGCCATAGCCGAACCACGGGTCGCGGAACCATGGGTCGTAGCCGAACCGCGAACCGTAGCCGAACTGCCAGGGTGAGCCGAAACCGAATCCCCCGTACGGATAGCCGTAGCCGCCGTAATACTCATTGACGATCAGCTGGGGACGATCGTAGTAGTAGTCCCCGTAACCGTCGCTGGATTCGGCGTAGTAGCCGCCGTCGTAGGCTCCGCGATAGCTGCCATCGCGATGCGCCTGGCGATAGCCCGGATCGGTTGTGGCGCAGCCGCCCAGGGCGATGGCGAGGGCGGCGAGAACGATGCGACGGATCATGGCGAATCCCCTTGCCCGAGCAGCGAGTCTTGTCCCTGCGGAGTGAATCCGTGCTTAACCCAACCGGCATACGGCCCGTCGCCGCGTCGCGCGATCAGGCGTCCAGCAGCCGTGCAAGCAGGTCGTTCGCGTCGCGCGAAAGCAACTTGCCGCGCAAGGTTTCCAAAGCCTGCCGCGCGAGCGTCGCGCGAGCGCCAGACCAGCGCCGCCAGCTCTCGAAACCGGCCAGAAGCCGGGCCGCGACCTGCGGATTGATCGCATCGAGCATCGGCAACTGCCCGACCAGCAAGGCATAGCCAGCGCCATCGGCGCGGTGGAACGCGGTCGGGTTCAGGCGCGAGAAACTGCCGAGCACGGCGCGCACACGATTGGGGTTGGTCGGCGTCCACCAGCGCGAGTCGAGCAGCCCGCGCACGCGCTCGACCGCGTCGGCCTGCGGACGCGTCGCGGCGACCGCGAGCCATTTGTCGGTGACCAGAGGGTCGTCGCGATGGCGGTCCGCGAACGCGTCCTGCGCCTGTGCCGCGACCGGGGCTCCGACGTGCACGAGGCAACGCAGCGCGCCAAGGCGGTCCGTCATCCGGGTGGCGGCATCGAATTGCGCGATGGCGAGCGCGCCACGCGGTTCGACCTCGGTCAGCCACGCCAGACACATGTTGCGCAGCCGGCGCGCGCCCATCGCGGCGCCGTCGAGTCCGTTCGCGGCGAGCGTTGCGAGCGCGTCGTAGCGCCGGCGCAGCCGCGTTGCATGGGTGCGGGCGAGTTCGTGCAGCAGGCCGGCGCGCGCGCGCAGGACCGCGTCGATGTCGATCGTGGCGAGCGCATCGGCGAGGGTGTCGAAGTCCGGCAACTGCATGCATTCGGCGACGAAAGCCGGATCGGCCGCATCGTCGTCGAGCAGATCGCCGATCGCGAGCGACAGCGCCGCATCCGCGCCCGTATCCGCATCGAACTTCCGCAGCAGCACGCCGATTGCGAGCCGCTGCAGCATGTCCCAGCGGTTGACGCCGTCGCGCTCGCAACGCGCCAGTCGCGCTAGCGCGTGGGGCGTGTAGTCGTAATTCAGCTTCACCGGCGCGCTGAAGCCCTGGTTGAACGAGGGCAGCGGGCGCTCGCGCAGGCCCTCGAACACCAGCGCATGGCGCTCGCCGGTCAATTCGACCAGGTCGTCGTGCACGACTGCATCGCCGCTCGCGGTCGCACCCAGCCGGCTGCCGTCGGCCGCATACAGCGCAAAGCGCAGTGGAACCAGCAGCGGCCGGGCGTTCGCGCCGGCGGTCGGTGGCTGGCGTTGCACGCAGCGCAGGGTGTATCGACCGCTGGCCGCATCGTAGTCGTCGTCGACATCCAGCTCCGGCGTACCGGCCTGCGCATACCAGCGCGCGAACTGGGTGAGGTCGCGACCGGAAGCCAGCGTGTGCGCGGCCAGGAAATCCTCGATCGTCGCGGCGCGGCCGTCGTTGTCGGCGAAGTAGCGGTCCATGCCGGCGCGGAACGTCCCCTCGCCGAGCAGGGTGTGCAGCATGCGCACGATCTCGGCGCCCTTCTCGTACACGGTGAGCGTGTAGAAGTTGTTGATCTCGCGATAGTGCTCCGGCCGCACCGGATGCGCGAGCGCACCGGCGTCCTCGGCGAACTGGCGCGAGCGCAGCAGGCGCACATCCTCGATGCGCTTGACCTCGCGCGAATGCAGGTCGGATACGAATTCCTGGTCGCGAAAGACGGTCAGGCCTTCCTTCAACGCAAGCTGGAACCAGTCGCGCAGGGTCACCCGGTTGCCCGACCAGTTATGGAAATACTCGTGGCCGATCACCGACTCGATGCCCTGGTAATCAGCATCGGTCGCACTGTCCTCGTCGGCGAGGATGAAGCGCGCGTTGAAGATGTTCAGCCCCTTGTTCTCCATCGCGCCCATGGTGAAATCCTGGGCGGCGACGATATTGAACACGTCGAGGTCGTAGCAGCGCCCGCAGCGCTGCTCGTCCCATCGGACCGACCGCTCGACCGCGCCCAGCGCATAGCCGCAGCGCGCGACTTCGGCCTTCGCAGCCCACACCTGCAGGCGCACGGCGCGGCCCTCGGCGGTCACGATGTCCTTGCCGACGCAATCGAGCCGGCCCGCGACAAGCGCGAACAGATAGCTCGGGGTCGGATGCGGATTGTCCCAGGCCGCTTCGATGCGGCCCTCGCCGAGCTCGCGATGCAGCGCGCCGTCGTGCTGCACCGGATTGCCGTTCGCGAGCAGGACCGGATAGCGCGCACGGTCGGCGCGCAATGCGATCCGCCAGGTCGGCATCACGTCGGGGCGATCGATGAACCAGGTGATGCGCCGGAAGCCCTGCGCCTCGCATTGGGTCAACAGCATGTCGCCGCTGCGGTACAGGCCCTGCAGGCGGGTGTTGCGCGACGGCGCGATGCGCACGCGGGTTTCAAGGACGCAGGCCGCGCCGAGGCCGTCGATCGTCAGCGTTTCGGCGTCGATGCGATAGCGCGAGGCGTCCAGCGGCTCACCGTCGAGCGCAATCGCGAGCAGTTCGAGATCCTCGCCGTCGAGCACCAGTGGCGCGCCGGGCTGGGCGGGATCGGGTTGCAGGTGCAGGTGGGCGAGGACTTCCGTTGCCTCGGCATCGAGCTCGAACGTGAGCCCGGCGTGCGCGATCCGCCATGCGGGCGCGCGGTATTCGGACAGGTGCACTTCGGCGTGGCCGGAAGGCCTGGAATCGGACATGCGCGGAACCTGCATTGGGGGGATACGGTGCGCTGCGATGCGGCGGCTAGGCTAGCATGGCATCCATGCCATCGAATCCGACGCCTGTCGCAAATTCCATCGACCTCCCCGCCATCCTGAACGCAGCGGCGCGCATCGCGCCATACGCGCAGGTGACGCCGGTGTTGCGTTCGACCAGCCTGGATGAACTGGCCGGCTGTGCCCTGCATTTCAAGTGCGAAAACCTGCAGCGGATGGGCGCATTCAAGTTCCGTGGCGCCTGCAATGCGGTGTTCTCGCTGTCGGAGCCGGAAGCCGCGCATGGCGTGGTCACCCAGAGTTCCGGCAACCACGGCGCCGCGCTCGCTTTGGCCGCGCAGCTGCGCGGGATCACCGCGCAGGTCGTGGTCCCCGCCAACGCATCGAAGGTCAAGCGCGCAGCCATCGCACGTTATGGCGCGCGGATCCTGGACTGCGCGCCGAACATGGCCGCACGCGATGCCGCGACGGCGGCCCTGGTCGAGGAAACCGGCGGCGAACTCGTGCATCCGTTCGCCGATCCGCGGGTGATCGCGGGACAGGGTACGGTCGCGCTGGAACTGCTGCGCCAGTGCGAACGACTGGACGCGCTGGTCGCCCCGGTCGGCGGCGGCGGGCTGATGTCGGGCTGCGCAATCGCGACCCGCGCGCTGTCGCCGCAGACTCGGCTGTGGGGAGCGGAGCCCGCTTCAGCGGCCGACGCCCATGATTCGCTGCAATCGGGCAGCCTCATCACCGATCGTACGCCGCAGACGATCTGCGACGGGTTGCGCGGGCATCTGGCTCCGATCACGTTCGGCGTCCTGCGCGACCACCTTGACGGCATCCTGCTGGCCAGCGAGGACGAAATCGTCGCCGCGATGCGGCTGCTGTGGGAGCGCCTGAAGATTGTCGTCGAGCCTTCGGCCGCCATCGGACTGGCCGTCGTCCTGCGCGAGCGCGAACGCTTCGCCGGGCGCCGCGTCGGCATCGTGCTCAGCGGCGGCAACCTGGAACTCGACCGGTTGCCCTGGTAACCGGCGCTGCGCCGGCGCCTTGCCGTTCTGGCAAACTCGAAAACCATCATCCCCTTCGCGAGGAAACATGCATGAACACGTTGTCGCCGAATCCTGCGGGGGAAAACGTGGTCTGGTCCGGCACGCCGTCGCAGAAGACCAACCTCGGGATCTTCGTGCTGTGCGCGGTGGTCGCGATCGTGCTGATTGTCAGCGCGGCGAAGGTCGACGGCGCAATGCACATGCCGTTGCTGGCGGCGCTGCTGCTGCCGGCGGGAATCGCTGGTTGGTACTGGCTCAGCACCAGCAGCATGGTCTACACGCTGACCGACCAGCGTATGAAGATCCGTCGCGGAGTGTTCAACCGCGTGACCGACGACATCGAGTTGTACCGGGTCAAGGATTCGCATTTCACCCAACCGTTCGTACAGCGCCTGCTCGGCATCGGCACGATCACCCTGCGTACAACCGACGACAGTTCGCCGCACGTCGTGCTCGCGGGCATGAACGAACCCGAGCCGCTGTGGGAACGCATCCGCGCCCTGGTCGAGGCCCGCCGCGACGCCAAGGGCGTGCGCGAGATCGACATGAATGCCGAGCCCGGCCCGCACTGAGCAATGCGATCACGCGATGCGCAAGCGGCGTGGTTCAAGCACGCAGGCTGGTTCGACATCACCGCTCTCCTCACCACCGGTTCCGCCGGTGGTTCGCTCTCCAACGCAGGTGGCGAAGAGCGGACGCGCCGCGCCGCGGCTTGAATGTCTATTGGCCGCGTCGCCGTATCGGAATCGCGTCCAGCGGCACGCGTGCGATCTCGCCGTCGTCATCGCGGATCGGTTGCCCCGGTTGCGGCGCGAACGCCTGCGCGTAGATCACTTCCCAGGTGCTCGGCAAGGCGCCGTCGCGGCGCAGCCTTTCATACGCATCGACCACGCGCTGCATGCGCGCCTTGCCCATCAGGCCGCGACGGCGGTCGGTGCGCGCATTGTTCGCGCCGAGCGCACGCAACTCGCGCATCAGGGTCGTCACGTCGGGATAGGTCAGGGTGAAACGGTCGCGGTGCAGCACCGGATCGCGGAATCCAGCGGATTGCAGCGCATCGCCGACCTGCTGGATCTGCGCGAACGGGGTGACCGGATCGCCCGCATCGGCCTGCGCGAATGCCTCGCGCAATTCGACCAGGGTGCCTGGCCCGAACGTCGAGAACAGCAATAGTCCGCCCGGGCGCAGCACGCGGCGGAATCCGGCCAGCGCGTGCGGCAGGTCCGCGACCCATTGCAGGCACAGGCTGGAGAACAGCAGATCCGCGCTGGCTTCAACGAATGGCAGCGCCGCGACATCCGCGCAGACCGGCTGCAGGGCGCGGCGAGCTGGCCGCCACCATTGCTGCCTGCCGATATCGATCCGGCGCAGCATCGGCAACGCGAAATCCACCGCGAGCACATGCGCCTGCGGCCACTGCCGGTGCATCGCCTGCGCCGCGCCGCCGGGCCCGCAACCGAGGTCGAGCACGCGTTCGGGTTCGCGCTTGCCGAGCGCGACGAGTTGTTCGAGCAGGCGCGACGCGACTTCGCGCTGCAGGGCGGCGACCGCGTCGTAGCCTACGGCAGCGCGACCGAACGCACGGCGCAGGCGCGGCGCATCGATGTCGCTCATGCGCGCGCCCCGTCGAGGAAGCCGAGCACCGCGTCGGCCAGCGCATCGGCGTGGGTCAGGAACGGTGCGTGCCCCGAATCCAGGCGCAGCGATTGCGCGCGTGGCGTGAGCGCCGCTGCAGCAGCGACCGCGCGATGATCGACCAGCCGGTCCCGCCGCGCGCCGATCCACAAGCTGGGAACGCGCAGGGTCGGCAGTGAGGCACGCAGGTCGCAGGTTTCCAGCAGGATCAGGCCATCATCCAGCGCGCCGCGCGCTGGCTCGCCATGCGCGAACGCCTCGGCACGCAGGATCCGCAGTTCGGCGGTCGCGCGTTCGCAACCCAGGGTCTCCAGCGCGAGGAAGCGCTCCAGCGTGCCGCGATAATCGTCGCCGAGGTCCGTGCCGAATTTCCGGAACACCGCGATGTCCATTCCGTGGCGCCAGTCGTCGGCGCGCACGAAGCAGGGCGTCGAGCACAGCATGACCAGCGCACCAGCGTGCGCGGGTCGCGTCGCGGCCGCGTGCAATGCGAACAGCCCGCCGAGCGACCAGCCCAGCCACGGCGCGACCGGCGTCTGCGCGGCGATCGCGGCGACACAGCTGTCGAGCTCCAGCGGCGATGGGTCCTCGCGATTGCGTCCGTGGCCGGGCAGGTCGACCAGGTGCAGGGTGCGCCGCTCGGCAAGACGATCGAGCAGCCCGCCGAACAACCCGGAGTGCATTGCCCAGCCGTGGATCAGGACCAGCGGCGGGCCGTCGCCGCGTGTTGCGATCCGCATCAGCAAGCCACCCCGTCAGGTTCCGCCACCGGTTTTCCTCCCGCGATTTGCCGGGCGAGCACCGGGGCCAGCGGCTCGAGCGCATCGAGCAGCGCATCCACGTCCTGGTTCTCGTGCGCGACGGTCAGGGTGATGCGCAACCGCGCGCTACCTTCGGGCACGCTGGGCGGGCGGATCGCTACGACCAGGAAGCCGCGCGCCTCCAGGTCACGCGCCGCCTGCATCGCGAATGCGTTGTCGCCGATCGGTAGCGGCTGGATCGGCGTCTGCGACTCCAGCAGGTGCAGACCCCGCTCGCGCGCGCCGCTGCGGAAACGTTCGATCAGCCCGGCGAGCTTCACGCGTCGCCAGTCGTCCTGGCGTGCAAGCTTGACCGCGGCCAGCGCAGCGACCGCGAGCGCCGGCGGCAGCGCGGTCGTATAGATATACGATCGCGCGGTTTGCGCGATGTGCTCGATCACCGCTTCCTGTCCGACCAGCGCCGCGCCGTAGCAGCCGAGCGCCTTGCCCAGCGTGACCAGCAGCAGCGGCGCGCGCTCGTGGTCGAGCCCGGCGGCGGCCGCACTGCCGCGCCCCTGCGGGCCGACCACGCCGATCGCATGCGCTTCGTCCACGTACAGCAAGCCATCCTGCTCGGCCGCGATCGCGGCCAGTTCGTCCAGCGGGGCGACATCGCCGTCCATGCTGAAGACGCCGTCGGTTGCCAGCATCAGCGCGCCATCCGGATGCGCCTCGGCCTGCCGGCGCGCCGCGGCGGCGTCGGCATGCGGATAGCGCACCAGGCT
>JBBQHA010000024.1:0-30229 GCA_038323475.1 Lysobacterales bacterium | reverse complement strand
CTTCGAAGAACTGCACGCGCGCGGCCGTTTGACCCGTGGCACTGGCGTAATTCGCGACCATGGTGAGCGCGCCGCTGTTGCTGATCGTCTGCCCCATGACCGCGCCGTTGCCGGTCAGGACGATCTGGCCGTTCTTGTCCTCGGCAGCAAACACGCGGCGCGCGCGGACTGCATCGAGGAAGTTCGCCATGTTGAGTGTCGTGCCGTTCGGCAACAACACGCCGGTGCGGTTGCGATAGCTCAGGCCCCAGTTCGCGCAATGGTTGTCCTGGTCGCTGGTGGGCGCGACGTGAAAGCCGCGTTCGAGCAGGATGTCGAAAGCGGGCTGGTAACTGTTGCGGCTGGTCTCGGTCTCGGTGGTGTTGTGCGAGAACGCCGACGAATTGAGGATTTCGGCGAGCGCCATGACCTGGTCGCCGTTGGCGTCATAGGCCAGGGCGGTGCCGCCGATCTGGAACTGACCGCTCGACGCAGGATGGTTGAACTGCCCCACCCAGCCCTGCTGCTTCATCAAGGCGTACATCGCCGCGTAGTCCGATTTCGGCGTGAAGAAATCGCCGATCAGCTGACCGCTGGAGTTGTATTCCCATTCGCTCAACCCGGTCGGATTGAGGATATTCATGTGGCCGCCGTTGCTGATCACGCCCCATTCGTTGCCGTAGATGGCGAGAAAGCCCGGATGCGCCGCGTTGTAGTTCGCCGCGGCGGTCAGGCCGGACTGGAACAATGCCTTTGCAGTCGCTGGATTCGCGGACGCGTTGGTGCCGGTCGAACCGTCGAACATGTGGTTGTGCTCGGACGTCATCAGGAAATCGCTGTGCGCCTGGCTCTGCATCATGGTGTAGGCGTCGGTCGGGCCGAACGCGGCGGACTGCGGTGCCTGTTCGCTGGTGCAGGTCGCGACCGCGCCGCCACCGTCGCTGTGGTTGGTCTGGCTATGCAGGTTGCCGTAGTAGATCGTGTACGGCAGCGATCCGGTCGCACCCACCGCCTGGGTGCGTGCTCCGCCGGTTCCCGATTGACCCTGCGATCCTTGCGGCAGCGCCTTGAACGCGGACATCCTCGGCGCAGGCACGTCGCCGACCATGACGTCGTAGCTCTGGGTCACCGCCTCACTGCCGAACATCGCGAACGCTCGGTGCACGCGATCGAAAAGACCAGCTCCGACATCCGCCTTGCCGTGCACCGTGGGTACCGCCTTCAAGCGCACGGTGTAGTAGCCGGGGCTCAAATGCTGTCCATCGCGATTGCGGCCATCCCACCCCAGCACGTATTTGCTGTGCTGCGCGGAGAGCGCCGTTTCGCCGATCCAGCGCCAGACCGAGTGCCCGCGCGCATCCAGCACGTCCACCTGCCAGGCCGCGAGCGTGTTGCTGCCTGCGCCCGGATAGTCGAACTGGAAGGTCAGCGGGTAAGTTCCTCCGGGGGCCGCATGGAATGGCGCGCTCAGGCTTGCATCGAACTCGTAGTGATCCGGGTGATGGATCTGTGCCGGAGCGGCATTGGCGCTGGCGGCAGCAAGGGCGGAGCAAACAGCGATACGGCACAAACACGCGCGAACTGACATGCGTCTTCCTCAAAAGGGGGATCGGAGCGTCGCATCGCCATGGCGCATGTGCCGGATACGAACCGGCGAAGAATGGAGGAGTTGCATGACGGTATTCCGAAGGAAATATGTCGCCTTCATCGACGCAACGCGTGATTCGAGCTGCCATCATGCGTTCACAAAGAACCCCGATGCTGCCTGGTTCCCACGTACCGGTCACCGCTCAACCAATGCGCCGAACCCTGCCGGTTTTCCTGCTGTTGTCTGCGCTCCTTGGCGCGGGCTGCACGTCCGATGCGTTGCGACCGGAGGAGGCGATCGGGCCATCCGGTTCGTCAACGCCGGTGTTGCTGATTTCCATCGACGGCTTCCGCCCGGACTACCTCGATCGCGGGCTGACGCCGGAGTTGGCCGAGCTTGCGCGCGATGGCGTGCGCGCGGAATCGATGCGGCCAGCCTTCCCGTCGCTGACCTTCCCGAACCACTACACGCTGGTCACGGGGCTGACGCCGGACCACCACGGCATCGTCAACAACACGATGGAAGACCCGGCGATCCCGGGGGAACGCTTTTCGCTGTCGAACCGGCAAGCCATCGGCAACGAACGATGGTGGGACGAGGCCACGCCCATCTGGGTCAGCGCCGACCGCGCCGGGTTGCGTACCGCAACGATGTTCTGGCCAGGGTCAGAGGCGCCAATCCATGGCATGCATCCCGACTACTGGATGGCGTTCGATGCGACGGTGACTCCGGCTCAGCGCGTTGACCAGGTCCTGGCCTGGCTGGACCTGCCGGCAAACGTGCGCCCACGCTTCCTGACCCTGTATTTCGACGGCGTCGACCACCAGGCGCACGAACACGGGCCCGACTCCGCCGAAGTCGATGCGGCGCTTAAGGATGTGGATGCAGCCATCGCTCGACTGGTCGCGGGGTTGCACCAGCGCGGCATCGATCGCCGCATCAACCTTGTCATCGTGTCCGACCATGGGATGGCCGCAACGCCACCACAGCAATCGGTCATGCTCGACACGCTGGTGAATCCGGCTGCCGTCGACGTGGTGACGCTTGGTGTCCTGGCCGGGCTGCGCGCGAAGCCGGGTCATGAGGGCGAGACAGCCGCGGCCTTGGCGTTGCCGCACCCGCACGTGCAGTGCTGGCCGAAGGACGCGATCCCCTCGCGACTTGGCTATGGCCGCAATCCGCGCGTGCCGGGTTTTGTCTGTCTCGCGGAAGTCGGGTGGCAGATCACCACCAGCGAAGCGCTCGCGCGTCGCACTGGAACGCATCTTGGCGACCACGGCTACGACAACGCCGCACCTGAGATGCGCGCATTGTTCATCGCGCATGGTCCTGCGTTCCTGCCTGGCACTGAGTTGAAGGAATTTCCAAACGTCGACGTGTATCCGCTGCTTGCGTATCTGTTGCGGATACCGCCGGAGCCGAACGACGGCGAACTTGCGCCGTTGCGACCAGCCCTGCGCGAACTCCCGCAACGATCGCGTTGAGCCCGGCAGCGCATCGAGCTTCGAATCGCGCCCGATCGCAATGCTGCTTGTCGCATCACTGACTGACTCTTGTCATGTTCCGCCCGTATCGTCCGGCGGCTACGCGCAGACGCCGTGGGGATTCCGCGCTTCTGCATCTCCGACGAAATAAGTGTCGTTCGCCGGCCAGCACGGCACCGCGCAAGCGTTTCGTCTTCAACTTACGCACAGGGATGGCAAAATCATGAAACATCGCACCGCACTCCGGTTGTCCACGCTCTCCTTCGCATTGTTCGTGGCACTGGCAACTGCGCCGTCGTTCGCGCAGAACACGACGTCTGCCATGGATGGCCGCATCTCCGGTGCCAACGGACAACCGGTCGCAGGAGCGGACGTCACGATCGTGCACACACCATCCGGCACGATCAGCCACGCGACCACCGATGCGAACGGCCGCTACCTCGCGAACAGCCTGCGCGTTGGCGGTCCGTACAAGGTGACGATCACCAAGGACGGCCAGACCGAAACGCAGGACGATGTCTACTTGCAATTGGCCGAGGTGAAGACGATCGATCTCGCCATCGGCGCAGCCGCAGACGCGCAAGGCGCGAAGGATCTGGCCACGGTGCAGGTCAAGGGCAACCGCCTTGCGCTCGTCTTCAACGGCGACAACAAGAACCTCGGCACGACGATCTCGAACGCGCAATTGCAGGCGATCCCCGATGGCGATCGTTCGATCCAGGACATCGCCCGCACCGATCCGCGCATCTCGATCACCGACCGCGATGCCGGCGCCATCTCGGCGAACGGCAAGAACTTCCGTTACAACTGCATCACGGTCGACAACGTGAATGCGGGCGACCCGTTCGGCCTGGAGTCCAATGGCCTGGCCAGCGTCGGTTCGCCGATCTCGAAGGACACGATCGAGTCGTACCAGCTCGCGACCACCAACTTCGACGTGAGCACGCGCGGCTGCGTCGGCGCGAACATCAACGCCGTGACCAAGAGCGGCACCAACGATGTCCACGGTTCGGTGTTCTACAGCTATCGCACCGCGGACGACGGCTTCATGGGCAAGATCAAGCCGATCGGCGGCACCGACGAACTGCCCTACTCCGGCTGGAAGCGCGAGTGGACATCTGGCTTCACCATCGGCGGTCCGATCGTCAAGGACAAGCTGTTCTTCTTCGCCGGTTATGAGAAGAGCAACCGTGTCGGAATCGGTGCGACGTCCGCACCCAGCGACGGCACCGGCAGCGCGACGCTTGTCAGCGGGCTGAACACCGCATTCTTCAACTCGGTGCTGAGTCAGGCCAGCGCGGCCGGGCTGAACCCCGGCGATCGCACGCTCGCGAACCTCAGCGACGACCGCTACCTCGCCAAGCTCGACTGGAACATCAGCGACAACCATCGCGCGGTCTTCCGCTTCAACGAGACCAAGGAGTCGCAGCCGGTGCCGACCGGCAGTTCCACGTCGGTGACGCCGAACAGCAACTGGTACTTCAAGAATCGCGACATCAAGAGCTATATCGGCCAGCTGTTCAGCGACTGGAGCGATACGTTCTCCACCGAAGCCGACCTGTCGTATTCGCACATCACCCAGCTGCGCGGACCACTGGATGGAGGCCACCAGCCGTCGGTGCAGGTCACCACGACCACGACCAGCTTCACCCCGAGCGTCACCGTTGGCACCGAATTCTCCAGCCAGGTCAACGCACTCGACATCAAGAGCGTGTACGGCTACTTCGCCGGCAAGTGGCATCTCGGCGACCACGTCGTCAAGGCGGGAATCAACGGCAACCAGGACACGGTCTACAACGCCTTCATGCAGGGCCATGACGGCAGCTACACCTACCAGGGACTGGCGAACTTCCAGGCCGGCAATTGGGAGGAATATGTCATCAAGCAACCTGCGCCGGGCTTGTCGCTGGGCCAGGCAGCAGCGTCGTTCAAGAAGCGACAGTACGGGCTGTTCATCGAGGACACATGGCAGGCGACGGATCGCCTCTCGATCCAGTACGGCCTGCGTTACGACGTACCCGAATTTCCCAAGTCGCCGCTGTTCAACCCATGCTTCGCGGCGGCGCCAGGCACGCCGTTCACCGCCACGAATGCCGACGGCACGACACTGTGCACGGTCGCCAAGGGTGGATTCGGATATGCGAACAACGCCACGCCAAGCGGCAATGGTTCGTTCGAGCCGCGGTTCTCGTTCAACTACAAGTTCGACACCAAGCGCATGACCCAGCTGCGCGGTGGCGCCGGCATTTTCGTCTCCGACGTGCCCACCGTGTGGTACTCCAACTCCTACGGAAATTCCGGCATCACGACGGTGACCTACGACATCGTCAATTCGGCAAGTTCACCGATCGGAACGCTGCTGTGCAGCAGCAACGGCAAGAGCTTCTCTCCCGCAGTCGGCGGCGCATGTCCGGCCGGCCAGATCGCCTACGTCAAGCAGGGCCCGGTGTACAACGCAGGTTCGCCGCTGATTCCGGGCACCGGCGCGCTGGTGCTTGGCTCGAGCGTCGCGCAGATGGGCGTCGACACGATCGATCCGAACTTCAAGATGCCCAACACGACCCAGTTCGCGCTCGCGTTCGACCGCGAGTTGCCATGGATGGGCATCATTGGCTCGGCCGAACTCAATGTGACCCAAACGAACGACGACATCTTCTACAAGAACCTGAACCTCGGCGCGTCGACCTACGCGGGCCCGGACGGGCGCCAGTACTACTGCAACCCGGCCAAGCTGACTGCCTGCTCCAGCAACGCGAAGTTCAACGCCGATCCGTCCTTCGCCAATGTCACCGAACTCACCAATACGCACAAGGGCATGTCCGACACCCTGACCTTGTCGCTTCGGAAGCCGATGGCCGACAATTGGGCCGCGATGGTCGCCTTGCGGATGGGCCATGCCACCGACGTCAATCCGGGCACCTCCAGCGTCGCCAACTCGAACATCCTCGGCAATGTCTGGGTGAATCCGAACACAGATGTCTCGGCGAACTCCAACTACAGCGTGCCGGCGCGCGCCATTGCGAGCCTGACCTGGCAGCATCGCTTCTTCGGCGACTACACGACGAGTTTCAGCGTGTTCGGGGACATGCACTCCGGCGCTCCGTACAGCTGGATTTCCGGTACCGACACCAACGGCGACGGCTATTCCCGCGATCTGGTCTATATCCCGAAATCGACCAGCGATGTGGAATGGGCCCCTACCGTCACCGATGCACAGAAACAGCAGTTCATGAACTTCGTCAACAGCGACCCGTACCTCCGGAAGCACATGGGCCAGATCGCCAGCCGAAATGCACAGCGATCGCCGTGGGTGAATCAGTTCGACGTGAGCTTCCGCCAACAGATCCCTGGCCTGTTCGACGGCAACAAGGGTGAGCTGCGCTTCGACATTTTCAACTTCGGCAACCTGCTGAAGAGTGCCTGGGGCGTCGAGCGCCGCGCCCCGTTCCCGCTGACCCGCAACCTGGCAAATGTCAGCGGCATCGATCCGGCCACGGGCAAGTACATCTACAACCTGCCGACCGACGCCAGCGGCAACTATGCGCCCGGACAGTTCGTGATCAATGAAGGGCAGACTCCTGGCGTGCCAATCCCGAGCCAGCGCTGGTCGCTCATGCTGACGGCGAGCTACAGGTTCTGATCCATCGCGGAACGCTGCAACGCGATACCACTGCGGCCGACCGAAACGTCGGCCGCATTGTTTTCGGGATCGAATCTGTCCGTCGCTGAAGGGGTGGCGGGACCCGAACGCTACTTCCTGCAGCCATGCGGCGACATCAAGATCCGATCGTCATCATGAGCAGGCCGCCATGCTCGCCACGCCTTCAATCGTCGGGCGGGAACAGGCTGTCGGGGGCGCGGAATCGTGATGCCCATGGATGGACCCGCGTGCCGACCTGCAGCTCCAGCACTCGCCACGGGCCGTTTCGATCGCGATCGAGAAGCACCGAAAGGGTGGCGTCGTCGCCGTTCCACCCCGCGTTCATCGAGCCGAGATCCATCGTCTTTCCGTTGGCTGCAACCGGGCGAAGTTCCGCGAACGCAAAGCCGCCCTGCACCTGCAGAACGCGCACGATGAAGGTCGACGGATACTTGAGTTTTACGTCAACTGCATGGTGTACCGCCGAAAAAATCGCCGCGCGACGAGGGTCACCTGGCGCGATCGACTCCGGAAGAGCCGGTCCGATTCCTGGCCCGGCTTGCATCGGCTCTTGCGCCAGCGCGACTGCACATATCGACGCATGCAAGAGGGCCAGGGCCATTCCCGTGAACGCCTTCGACGCTCTCATCGCGACCTGCTGCCGGGGATGCCGCTGCGAGGCAGCGATGTCGGTTCTGGCAGCGTCACCGGAATTCCGTCGCGGTTGCAGTCGCCAAGCTTGCACAAAGCCTCGCGCAGCACGGGCGTCGCCTGCACCATCACGTGGAAGATCACATTCTGTTCGAGCGATCCGTGCAACGCTTCGGATCCCGGCCCACGCGCGAAGATCGCGACGTCGTCGCCACCATGGGTTTCCACGCTCGTTGGAATGGTGGCCTCCTGGAGGTAGTTCGCATCCTCGGTGTCGACCTCGGTGAGGTTCGGTCGCCCCCTCGTGATGCCTTCGACATCGCCCGCAGTATGCTGGCTGCTGACCGAGAGCAGATAGTGCTTGCTGCCTTCGGCCTCCCGGCCCGATGCGCCTGTGTAGCCGGGTCCGGTGGCGTAGTTGAGCGTCGTATAGGGCAGACCCAGGGAGTCCCGCGCGTAGTCGTCGCTGTAGCCTTCGCCGCTGGAACCGCGCACCTTGCCGAGGATCGGATTGCCGCGTTTCGGATAGCCCACGAAGCTCATCGTGTGCGAATGATCGGCGGTGACGATGATCAGCGTGTCGCTCGACGCCAGGCTTGCGGCGGCGCGCACCGCGTCCGAAAAGGCAATGGTGTCCGTCAGCGCACGAAAGGCGTTGCCGTAATGGTGCGCGTGGTCGATGCGCCCGCCTTCGACCATGAGGAAATAGCCGCGACGGTTCTTCTGCAGAACCGTCATCGCCGCGGTTGTCATTTGCGCGAGCGATGGTTCGCCCCCGGCGTCGTGCGGACGGTCGTAGTCGAACTGCATGTGATCGGGTTCGAACAAGCCAAGCAGGGCCGGTGTCTTCGCGAGGTCGACCGCGGCCAATTCCTTGGCGTTCCACACGTACGCGCCGCCCGGATGGCGCAGTTGCCACGCGTCAACCAGGTCGCGGCCATCCAACCGCAGCCCGACCTGGTCGGGATATTCCGGATCGAAGTGATCGGTGGTGCGAAAGTTGCCACGACCGCCTCCGAGCGCGACATCGATGCCATCGCCGTACGGAAACTCCACCATCTGCCGCGCGATGTCGATGCAGCCTTCCTCCTTGGCAGCGGGAGGCATCGCCATGTCGTATTCCCAGTCGCGTTCCACCGAATGCGCGTAGGTCGCTCCGGGAGTGGCATGGGTGAGACGCGTCGTCGTGACCACGCCGGTGGACATCCCTGCGGTTTCAGCCAACTCCAGCGCAGTGACGAGCGACTGCCCCTTGCCCGACGAACAATCGCCGCGATTCGCTTTCTGGGCGACGCCCAGCACGCCTGAGCGCGTCTTGGCACCGGTCATCATTGCGCTCATGGTTCCGGCCGAGTCCGGGGTCTGCATGTCCGTGGTATAGGTGCGACTGAGCGCGGTGTTCGGGAATTCCTCGAAACTCAGGCGATGCTCCTCGCCCGACCCGCCCTGGCGCTGGCCTTCGAGGATGCGCGCGGCGGCGATCGTTGGAATGCTCATGCCGTCGCCGATGAACAGGATCACGTTGCGGGAACGGGCCTTGTAGGCGCCATTCGCGGCGGCCGCGGCGGCACCATTGCCGAACCACCATTGCGCGCTTTCCCCGTCGGGATGTTTGATCTGCGGAACCGCGATGATCTCTGCGCGGGGCCGGATGCGGGCATCGGCCTGGCCTGCTGGATCGCGCGCGTGGACATTCGCGCCAATGACCAGCGCTACACCGAGCGCAAGCGACAAGGCGTTGCGGTTGGTCGATCGCAGGGAAACAGGATGCTTCTTCGGCATGGGCAGTCATCGTTGCGGGGCGGCCTGCCAGTGCAACATGCCTTCATGACAGGCTGCAGAAAAACGATCGCGACCGTTTGCGCACCTGGGCGGCTCGCGTGAAACTCATCCGCCGAACGTGGACAACACGCCAGCAATGGTCGCGGTCATGAATGTTGCCAGCGTGCCGCCGAGAACGGCACGCAATCCGAATCGGGCCAGATCGCTGCGGCGTTCGGGAGCAAGGCCGCCGATCCCTCCGATCTGCACCGCGATCGAGGAAAAATTGGCGAATCCGCACAAGGCATAGGTCGCGATCAGCCGGCCATGCTCGGTCAACGTGGCCTGGATATCCGCCAGTTTCGTATAGGCGACGAACTCGTTGAGGACGATCTTGGTGCCGATCAATCCACCAACGCTCGTCGCATCCTGCCAGGGCACACCGATGACCCATGCGATCGGCGCCAGCAGGTATCCGAACAGCGTCGCGAGATCTGTCGGACGACCGAGCCACCTGGCCAGGCCGGTGGCATCGCCGATCCAGATCAGCGGCCAGTTGAGCAGGGCTATCAGGGCGATAAAGGCCAGCAGCATCGCTCCAACGTTGAGTGCGAGGCGCAATCCATCGCTGGCACCGGATGCGGCGGCATCGATCACGTTGGTGGTCGTCTTCTCCACATCCAGGCGCACGATGCCGCGCGTCAGAGGTTCCTCGCGCTCGGGCACCAGCATTTTCGAGATCACGAGCGTCGCCGGAGCGGCCATGATGCTCGCCGCGAGCAGGTGCTTGGCGTAGAACACCCGCATCACCGGATCGGTTCCGCCCAGCAAGGCGACAAACGCGGCCAACACGCCGCCGGCGATATGAGCCATGCCGCCGACCATCACCGTGAGCAATTCGGATTGCGTCATCCGTGCCAGGTACGGGCGAATCGTCAGTGGCGCTTCGGTCTGGCCGATGAAGATGCTCGCGCACACGCTGGTCGTTTCCGCGCCGGATACCTTCATCACCTTGGTGATGGACCACGCCATGCAGCGCACGATCCATTGCATCGCGCCAAGGTGGTAAAGCACACCCATCAATGCGGCGAAGAAGATGATCGTCGGCAACACCTGGAATGCGAAAATGAAGCCGAGCTTCGGCACGTCCGCCAGCGGACCAAAAACGAAACTCGATCCGGCCGACACGAAGCCAAGCACCTTCACGAAGCCCTTGCCGAGCACCTCGAACAAATCCCTGCCTCCGGGCACCATCAGGATCAACGCCGCGAACCCGATCTGCAGCACCACGCCGGTACTTACCAGCTTCCAGTCGATGCAGCGCTTGTTGTTGGAGAACAGCCAGGCGATGCCGAGCAGGACCAGCAGACCGAACAGGCCATGCGCAATAGTCAGCATGCGAATTTTCCAGGATTGTGTTGCAAATCAGCGCAGCAGCGTAGGGACGATTGCTCATGCATGCAAGACAAAGAAACATGCGAACGAAGTCACGGACTTTTCATGCGATTGCCATGTGCATCTGCTGAAGTGAACGGTCAATCACGATCGGATACGACCCATCATGCAACTGCGCATCCTGCCGCTGCTTGTCTTCCTGGCCACGGCCATCGTCGTCAGCGACGCCACGGCGGCCACCACGCGAAACAGCTGGGTTGTCTCTCAAATCTACGCCTACAACCATCCCTATGCCGCTACGGCCAGCAATGAACTGGCGACCAAGATGGCGACGATGGCGCAGAGTCCCTACGACTTTTATCGCGGCACCGACCACATCTTTTACCAGGACATGCTGACGCTGCCGTCATCGGCATGGAACACGACGCAGACCGGATACACCTGGCTGGGCGGGGACACCCACATAGGCAACTTCGATGCGTCGCGCGACAGCAGTGGCCATGCGGTGTTCAAGGCCGCCGACTACGACGAAGGGTATCTTGGTCAATACACCTGGGATCTGCGCCGCCTTGCCGCGAGCATGGTGCTGGTTGGCCGCGAGAACGGCATCTCCGACAGCGACATCACGACCGCAATAAACACCATGGTCGGCGCGTACATCGATCAGATGACGTATTTCAAGGGCAATGGCGCGGAGCTCGGCTTCCAGCTCACCACCGGCAATACCACCGGCGCCGTCGATGACACGATCGTTGCCGCCAACGGCAAGTCGCGTTCCTCGCTCCTGTCGAAGTGCACGGTGATGAACGGCAGCATTCGCGCCTTCCAGAACCTGTCCACCCTGGTCGCCGTACCTGGCACGACCTACGGCAACATCCAGTCGGCGATGGGCGCATATGTCAGTTCGATCGCTTCTTCGAAGCGCTACGCCGCGAGTTACTACGCGGTGAAGGACATCCACCAGAAGCTGGGCTCCGGTGTTGGCAGCCTGGGCAAGTTGCGCTACTACGTGCTGGTGGAGGGCCCCACCTCATCCAGCAGCGACGATGTGATCCTCGAGATGAAGCAGGAAGCCAACAGCGCGGTGGCCACCGTCGACAACGGCCGGTTGCCGGCCTCGGCGTACGGATACAACGAAGGCGGACGCGTGGCCAGGACTGCCAAGGCGCAGTCGATCAATGCAGATGTACTCGTCGGCGACACAACGGTCAATGGCCTGCCCTTCTACGTGCACGAAAAGTCGCCTTACCAGGAAGATTTCGACACCACCCTGCTCGCCACGTCCGGCAAGCTGAATACCGCTGCGACCTACCTTGGCCAGGCGCTGGCTTCAGCCCATGCGTTGTCGGACCAGGACTACGACGTCGGCATCGTCACCTACAGCATCGACAAACAGGTGTCCGATGCGGTGACCAGCAAGAGCGGCCTGAAAGCGGAGATCGTCAGCTTCGCGTTCAACGATGCCGCGCAGGCAACCCTGGACTGGCAGGGTTTCGTCTCTGCGTACAACGCCGGAACACTTCTGTACTGACCGCGCCAGCGGTCAAAACCGACAAGCGATCCGCAACACGCGATCCGGTGCGCAGGTCGCGCTATTTCTTCTTGCTGGCGCGCCTGGGTTTCGCAGGCGCCGGCACGGTCAGTGCCTTTGCAAGCTCATCCGAAGTCATTGCCTTCAAGGCCCGCAGGCCTGCTCCCAGCAATTCGTTCTTCTTGACCGAGCGACCGCCATTCTTCGACACCAACTTGAGTTCAGCGATCAAGGCATAGTCGCTTTCCGATATCGAAAAACGACCTCGAACATGTTCCTCTTTCCCGGCAATTTCTCCGGACTTGGCTGCCGATCCTGCTGGCAAGGACTTCGCTTTTTTCGGCTGCTTGCGAGGCTTCGGCTGGTCGGCCGTGGCCGCGGTTTTCTCGGCGTTGCTGGTCATCATGCTGCCCCTATGACTATGGAAGGCGCAGCGCGCGCCTATTCGCGGGTGCACACCTTCGCATGGGTGGCCAGACATAGTAGGACGGAATCGGAATTGTCGTGTTTCAACTGTCATATTTCCCACATGCAACGATCACAATCTGCTTGTCGCCCATACGCCTTGGACCGACATTCAACAAACCTATCGCCCGCATAGGCGTCAAGCGTCGCCCAGTCGCACAAGAGCGAATCTGAGACCCAGTGAGGCGGCTTCGTTGCGGCAGCGGGCCCCGGTTCCTGGCGGATGATCGTGACATGGGATTTGACCGGGTCTTCCACAACCGCCCATCCCATCGTAGATCCTGGAGTTGTTGTAGCCACGAACGACGCGCTTCAACTCGAAAGGTTCGCGGGCTGTCCTACGTGGCATGTGGTGATTCGCTTGCCGCCGGATGACCCAGCCATTGCCCGAGACATTGAGGTCGTCGAGCAGTCAGTGCGCAGATTGCCGGGCAATCGACGGAATCGATTCCCTCAGGTTGTTCCAGCCGGGCATGCGGCAACAGTGGTCCGCAGCCGAACTGCGCGTATCGTCCAGTCCCGGCTCAAGCCAGTGACTGGCTGGACATCGCAGACGTAAAAAACCCGCTGTGCGCGGGCTTCAGGACTTCTTTGGACTTCAATCTGGAGGCCGAGGTCGGAATCGAACCGGCGTACGCGGCTTTGCAGGCCGCTGCATGACCACTCTGCCACCCGGCCAGGGGTGTGAAGAACTGCTGCCAAATGCAGTCCTGGCGTTGCATCCGCCAGCGACGTCGCACGAGATTACTGCGCGATGCCGGAAAAAACAAAACCCCGGCGGACCGAGGTTTCGTCGTTGAAACTGGAGCGGGAAACGAGACTCGAACTCGCGACCCCGACCTTGGCAAGGTCGTGCTCTACCAACTGAGCTATTCCCGCGTGAACCCGCCATTTTACGGATCGGCTGGTATCTGTCAACAATTCCCGACGACTATCGCTTCCGGGCGGCTACAGTCAGTCCCCGCGCAGCGAAGGCCATGCCGCACGCAGGTAGCTGTAACCCGACACCAGCGTCAGCGCCGCAGCCACGCCCAGCAGGATTGCGCCGATGAGGAAAATCGGCATGCCGAGGAAATCCTGGCGGTACAGCAACAGGCTGATCGCAACCATCTGCACGATGGTCTTGAGCTTGCCCAGCCATGCGACCTTGACCTTGCGCCCGTGCCCGACCTCGGCCATCCATTCGCGCAACGCCGAGATCGCGATCTCGCGTCCGATGATGACGACCGCGAGCATCGTCATCCAGTGGTTGTGCTCAAGTTCCACGATCAGCAGCAATGCGACGGCGACCGCGAGCTTGTCGGCGACCGGGTCGAGGAACGCGCCGAATGCCGATGTCAGGTGCCAGCGCCGGGCGATCCAGCCGTCCGCCCAATCGGTCAGGGCGCCGAGCACGAACACGAACGTGGCCGCGAAGTTGGTCCACGATTGAGGGAGGTAGAAAACGACCACCAGCACCGGGATCAGCAGGATCCGGAACAGGGTGAGGATGGTGGGAAACGTGATTTTCATCGTGCGTGTTCCTGCGATGTTGCGCGGCCGCTTTCGCTGGATCCGTGCAGGGATGCGTAGATGCGGTCTGCCAATGCGGCGTCGATGCCGGCGACCCGCGCGATGTCCTCGACGGCGGCGTTCTTCACCCCGATGAGCCCGCCGAAATGGCGCAACAGGCTCGCGCGGCGGCGCGGCCCGATACCCGGGATGTCTTCGAGGCTGCTGGTGTCGCGCGCCTTCTGGCGACGACCGCGATGGCCGGTGATCGCGAAGCGGTGCGATTCGTCGCGCAGTTGCTGGATCAGTTGCAGCGCCGGCGATTCCGCGCCAGGCCGCAGCGACGATCCGTCCGGCCGGATCAGGGTTTCGTCCCCCGCCCTGCGGTCCTCGCCCTTTGCGACCCCGAGCAGTTCGACGCCGTGCACGCCGAGTTCGCGCAATACATCCATCGCCTGTCCGAGTTGGCCCTGGCCTCCGTCGATCAGCAGCAGGTCGGGCAGCACTGCGTCGCCCGATTCGGCTCCGCGGAATCGCCGCTCCAGCGCCTGGCGCATCGCTGCGTAGTCGTCGCCCGGGGTGATCCCGGCGATGTTGTAGCGCCGGTACTGTCCGCGCACGGGTCCTTCAGCATCGAACACGACACAGGATGCGACAGTCGCCTCGCCCATCGTATGGCTGATGTCGAAGCATTCCATCCGTTTCGGCGGCGCGCTCAGGGCCAGCAATTCCTGCAGCGATTCGACGCGCGCGCGCTGGCTGGCGCTGCTGCCGATCTGCTGCGCGAGCGCGAGCGCCGCGTTGCGCCTGGCGAGGTCGAGGTAGCGCGCGCGATCGCCGCGCACTCCGGACTTGATCTCGACCTTGCGCCCGCCCTGCTCCGACAGCGCCGCTTCCAGCAGTTCGCGGTCGTCGAGCGGGTGGCTGAGCACGATCTCGCGCGGCGGCCGCTGTTCGACGTAGTACTGGGTGATGAAGGCTGCCAGCACCTCGTCCTCGCCGGTCGCGCCGTTGAGCTTCGGGAAGAACGCGCGGGTACCGTGGTTCATCCCGTTGCGGAACGCCAGCAGCAGCACGCAGGAAACGCCGTGCGACAACTCGCAGGCGAGCACGTCCATTTCGACGGCTTCGCCATCCACGTACTGGCGCGCCTGCACGTTGCGGATCGCCGTAATCAGGTCGCGCAGCCGCGCCGCTTCCTCGAACGCGAGCGACGTGCTGGCCTGCTCCATGCCCGCCGTCAGTTCCTGCGCGAGCACGTCGCTGCGGCCTTCAAGGAACAGTCCGGCCTGGCGCACGCTGTCGTCGTAATGGCTGGCATCGATCAGGCCCACGCACGGTGCGCTGCAGCGCCCGATCTGGTGCTGCAGACAGGGCCGGCTGCGATTGCGGAACACGCTGTCCTCGCAGGTCCGCAGGTGGAAGAGTTTCTGCATCAGGTTCAGGGTTTCGCGCACCGCGCCAACGCTCGGGTACGGCCCGAAATAGCGGCCGGCCAAGCGCCGCGGCCCGCGGTGGAAGGCGATGCGCGGCCATGTCTCCTGGGTCAGCACCATGTACGGATAGCTCTTGTCGTCGCGCAACTGGACGTTGTAGCGCGGCTTGAGCGACTTGATCAGCTGGTTTTCCAGCACCAGCGCCTCGCTCGCGGTGCGCGTGGCGATGACTTCGATGCGCGCGATCTGCGCGGCCATCGATGCGATCCGCGGCGACTGCACGCTGCGCGTGAAATAGCTCGCGACCCTGGACCGCAGCGATGCGGCCTTGCCGACGTACAGCACGCTGTCGTCGGCAGCGAACATCCGGTACACGCCCGGCGCGGTGGTCAAACGGCGCGCAAAAGCCCTGCCGTCGAATGGGGGCGCAGGCTGCGCTTCGGTCATTCGCCCACCGGCAACCGCCGCACGCTACCGTCGACCGTTCCCACGCGCAGGATCTCGTGCGCATGCGTGTTGGCGATCCACAACGCGCCGCTGCTCACGGCCATGTCGGAGGGACACTGTAGTTGATGCGGAATGTCGAAGCGGGTGACTTCGCCGCCGCCGAGCTTGAGTTTGCGAACGCAATTGTTGTAGCTGTCCAGCACCCACAGGTAGGCGGTGTCCGGGTCCTTGGCCAGCGCCATCGGGTACTGCAGGCGCGTCTCGGAGCGCGAACCCACCACGTCGCCGAAATCGAACAGGCCCTGCCCCAGCAGTGTCTGTACCTTGCCGCTGGCGGTCTGCAGCGAACGCACGGCGGACGCGCCCGAGTCCGAGACATAGAGCAGCGCATGCACGAGGGCGAGTCCGGAAGGTTGCGCAAACGCGCTCTCGCGACCGTCGCCGTCGACCAGTGCCAGCGCGCCGGAGCCGGCGATATGGACCAGGCGATTCTGCGCTCGGTCGTAGGCCCAGATCTGGTTGCAGCCGGCGAGTGCGATGAACACGCGGTCTTCCGAGACCGCGACCGACCAAGGCTGGTTCAACGCCACGCTGCGGCCCACTCCCTGCGCGCCATCGACCGGCTGGCCGGGACGACCGTTGCCGGCGAGTGTCTGCACGTCGCCATCGGTGAGCCGTACGCGGCGCAGCGCATGGTTTCCGGTGTCGCACACATAGATCGCATCGCGTCCGAGCGCCAGCCCTCGCGGCCTGCGGAATGCCGCCGCAGTACCCTGCCCGTCCATGAAATCGGGTGGGCCGCCACCGATCGTGCGAAGGACGCGTCCTTCATGGGTGCATTCGAGGATCGCGTGGTGCCCTGTGTCGGCAATGTAGAGGATGCGCTCGCCGATGCAGATGCCCGAAGGAAACAACAGCGGCTTGTCGGGTTCTGGCGGCACGATCTTCAGCGGTGGCGCCTGGCCCTCGAAGACCTGGATCCCGTCGTCGGCGATAAGCCGCGCGACGAGTTTCTCGAGCACATCGCGCTGGCGGTCGCCGACCACGAATTCGCGCAGGATGCCGGCCGGGTCGATCACCGCGGCGGTTGGCCATGCCGTGATTCCGTAGTGCTGCCACGCGACGAATGCGGCGTCGTGGGCGACGCGCACGCCGATACCGAGCCGGCCGCACATCTTGCGCACGAACTGCGGATCGCGTTCGGCATCGAACTTCGGCACATGCACCGCGACGACCTGCAAGGCGCCCGCGTATTTGAGCTGCAGCTGGCGGAGGTCTTCCAGCAGGTTGTGGCTGTACGCCGAGCCAGCGCTCCAGAACGCGACCACCGTGACATACCCACGCAGTGCGGCCAACGTGGTCGGCGCGGAGTTGATCCACTCCAATCCGTGCATCAGTTCCGGTGCGGGCGCATTGAGCATGTCGATATCCAGAGGCCGGCCGGGCCGGTTGGCACCATTATGCAGGCAGTTGCAGCCGTGTGAGCATCGCGTCGGTGGCGCGGTCGAGCAAGGCGTAAACGCGCCGGAAATCCTCGATGGTGCCGGTATACGGATCCGGAACCTCGGCTTTCGCGCCCATTCCCGCCCAGGCCAGCAGCAGCGCGGTACGTGGCCAGACCAGGCGGGGCGCCAGTGCATGCAGGTGGCCGAGGTTCTGCCGGTCCGCGCACAGCACCCAGTCGAACGAGGAGAAATCGTGGCGGGTGATCTGGCGCCCGCTCAAATGGTCGATCGCGATGCCGTGCTCGTGGCATACCGCGATGGCCCGCGGGTCGGGCGGTTTGCCCGCATGCCAGGGACCCGTACCTGCCGAATCCACGCGGATCCTGTCGGCCAGCCCGGCACCCTTGAGCTTGTGCTGCAGCAGGCCTTCGGCCATGGGCGAACGGCAGATATTGCCCATGCAGACGATCAGGATCTGGGTACTCATCAGGATTCCGCCATCGTCGCGAGCAGGGTTTCGGCGCGGACGAGGTCGGCTTCGGTATCGACGCCCGGGGGAAACGGTACCGGCGTCACCGCGACCGCGATACGCGCGCCGGATTCCAGCACCCGCAATTGTTCGAGCGCCTCGATGCGCTCCAGCCGTCCCAGCGGCATCGCCGCGAACCTGCGCAGGAAGCCGGCGCGGTACGCATAGATGCCGATGTGGCGCAGCCAGCCGCCATCCAGCACGCCGATGCGTTCGCGTGCGAAGCGGTCGCGATCCCAAGGCAATGGCGCGCGGCTGAAGTAAAGCGCGTCGCCATTCGCCGCGCGCACGACTTTCACCGCATTCGGATCGAACAGGGCGCGCATGTCGTCGATCGGCGCAGCCAGCGTCGCCATGTCGGCGCCTGAATCGGCGAGGCAGGCGGCGACGGCGCGGATGCCCTCCGGCGGCGCGAACGGTTCGTCGCCCTGCAGGTTCACCACGATGCGGGCAGCGTCCCAGCCCAGTTGCGCGGCGCATTCGGCGAGACGATCGGTGCCGGAGGCATGGTCGGCGCGGGTCATGCAGATCGTGACGCCGCGGCCGACGAGCGCATCGGCAATGCGTGCGTCGTCGGTTGCGACGATCACTTCATCGGCGCCGGCGTCCAGCGCGCGCCGCGCGACGTGCAGGACCAGCGGCTCGCCGCCGAGCAACCGCAACGGTTTCCCGGGCAGCCGGGTCGCGCCCATGCGCGCGGGGATCGCAACGGTGAATCGCAGTGCGGTCATCGCGTCGTTCCGGCGCGCGCAGGCAGCTGGCGAGACAATTCGGTGTTGAAACCTTCGTCGAGTTCGGCGTGCACCGGCAGCATCCAGCTATCGGATGGTGCGAACGCGGCGCATTTCACCCAGTCTTTTTCAGTCGTCACGATGGGCAATGTTTCCTCGAAATGCAGATCCTGCTCAGTGTACGCATGGTGATCGCCGAAGCCGTGTTCGACAGGCTCCAGGCCGTGCGTGCGCAGGTACTGGTAAAAACGCTGCGGATTGCCGATACCGGCCACCGCATGCACGCGCCGACCGCGCAGGGCATCGAGCAGCTGGCTGCGTCCGTCGTTGCCCACCAGCGAGTCCCCGCCTAAACGCAACGTCCATTCCCCGGCGCGTGCGTCGCCACCATTGACCACGCGCAGGTCGCATGCAGCGGCACGTTCGGCAGGCTCGCGCAGCGGACCCGCGGGCAACAGCAGTCCGTTGCCATGGCGTCGCGCGCCATCGACCACCTCGATCTCGACGTCGCGATGCAGGCGATAGTGCTGCAGTCCATCGTCGGCGATGACGATATCGCCACCAAGCTCGACGATCCGCCGCGCCGCTGCGACACGGTCGGCGTCCACCACGACCGGCACGCCGCAACGGCGCGCGATCAACACTGGCTCGTCGCCGCCGTCCGCTGCCGTTGTCTGCCGATCGACCACGCGCTGCCCGCGCGACATGCGTCCATAGCCACGGCTGACGACTCCCGGCGACCATCCCTGCGCGCGCAATTGTTCGACCAGCGCAATCACCAGCGGCGTCTTGCCACTGCCACCGGCGGTGATGTTGCCGACCACGATCACAGGCACGCCGATGCGATGCACGCGCAGCCAGCCACGTCGATATGCAGCGCGGCGCATGCGTACCACTCCTCCATAAAGGGCGGACAACATGCGCAGGACCAGCCCCGGATTTCGCCCGCCATACCAGATGTCCTGCAGGCGCGCCTCGAGCCGGTCGGTCGTCGCGCTCACTGCGTAGACGTCTCACGGAACTGCATCCGGTGCAGATGCGCATACAGGCCGCCGAGCGCCAGCAATTCGGCATGACTGCCCTGCTCGACCAGCCGGCCGGCATCGAGCACGAGCACCTGGTCGGCGTGCTCGATCGTGGACAACCGGTGCGCGATCACCAAGGTGGTGCGGTCGGGAATCAGGTGGTCCAGCGCGTCCTGCACGAGCCGCTCGGACTCGTTGTCGAGCGCGGCGGTGGCTTCGTCGAGGATCAGGATCGGCGCATCCTTGAGGATCGCGCGCGCGATCGCGAGGCGCTGGCGCTGTCCGCCCGACAACAGCGATCCGTTCTCGCCGATGCGGCTGTCCATGCCCTGCGGCATGCGCTCGATGAACTCCAGCGCATTCGCGGCCTCGGCGGCGGCGCGTACCGAGGCGGCGTTGGCGCTTGCCTGTTCGCCATAGGCGATGTTCGCCGCAAGGGTATCGTCGAACAACATTACGCGCTGGCCGACGAGGGCGATCTGCCGGCGCAGGTCGGCGAGCGGATACTCGTCGAGCGGCACGCCGTCGAGCAGGATGCGACCGGCATCTGGTTCATAGAAACGCGGGAGCAGGCGCACCAGGCTGGTCTTGCCGCTGCCCGAGCGGCCGACGATCGCGGTGACCGTGCCGCGCCGTGCCACGAACGACACATTGGCGAGCGCGGCGTCGGACTGGCCGTGGTAACGCAGGCCGACGTTCTCGAACACGATCTCGCCGCGCGCGCGCTGCAACGGACGCACGCCTTCGTCGCGCTCCTCCGGCGAATCGAGCAGCGCGAAAATATGCTGGCACGCCGCGACGCCGCGCTGGATCGCGCTCTGCACGTTGGTGACCCTGCGCAACGACGGAATCAACGCCATCATCGCCAGCATCAGCGAGACGAATTGGCCCGCATCCATGCGCCCTGCAATCGCTTCGCGGCCCGCCAGGAACAGGATGAGCGCGAGCGCGACCGCGCCGACCATCTGCACCAGCGACGACGAGATGCCGCGCGTGAGTTCGACCTTGACGTTCAGCTGCAGGTTGCGGTTGGCGAGCGTGTTGTAGCGCGCGAGTTCGGCTTCGCGCGCACCGTAGATGCGCACTTCCTGCTGACCGGCGAGAGTCTGTTCCGCGGATTGCGCCATGCCCGCGACGCCGTCCTGGATGCCGCGGTTGAGCTTGCGGTAGCGCGTGCTCACGGTGCGCATGATTCCGGCGATCAACGGCGCCATCACCAGCACGCCGAGGGTCACCTTCGGGCTGTTCCAGACCATCACCACGAGCAGTGCGATCATGGTCAGGGTATCGGTCACGATGACTTTGATCGCTTCGGTGCTGGCCTGCGCGACCTGCTCGGTGTCGTAGTTCAGGCGGGACACCATATGCGGCACCGGCGCGATGTCGAACGCGGCGCTCGGCATGCGCATGTACTTCGCGAGCATCGTCTGGCGCAGGTCGCGCACGATGCTGCGACCCGCGCGCGCCATGCCGTAATCGGTGGACAGGGTGGCCAGTCCGCGCAACAGGAAAAGTACGATGATCGCGAGCGGCAGCAGCGCGCTGAATTCGCGGTTCTTGGCGATGAAGGTTTCGTTCACCACTGGCTTCATCATCGCGGTGAACGCGCCGGCGGCGCTGGCTTCGATCAGCATGCCCAGTCCCGCCATCGCGAGCAGGGGCCAGTAAGGTCGCGCGTATCCGAGCAGGCGGCGGTAGGTCTGCCACGGCGACGGCGCAGCCGCTGCGCCGTCGTTCACCGCTTGGCTTCCGGGGTGGTGGCGATGGAGACTTTCTCGAAGCCGAGTTCGCCCAGCGCTTCGAGCGCGGTCACCACCGCCTGGTGCTGGCTGCGCGCATCGGCACTGAGCACGACCGGCAGATCGCGGCGATCGCCAGCAGAACGCTGGATGGCCGCGCGCAGCGATGCGGCATCGCGTTCGGGGACTTCATCCTTGCCGACGTAATAGTGGCCTTCGGCGTCGATGGTGATCGAAACCGGCGCGACCTGCTCGGGCGTCGCCGGCGCACCGGCCTGCGGCAGCTGCAGCTTCAGGCCGCTATGGTGGTTGAAGCTGGTGGTGACCACCAGGAAGATGATCAGGCAGAACACCACGTCGACCAGCGAGATCAGGTTGATCTCGGGCTCGTCGACCATCGAACGGCCACCGCCGAGTTTCATCCGGCGCTCCGCCGGCTGCGTGGCGCGGCGCGCCGTGGTGCGGTTTGCGGCTCGGGCGACGGCTCGAGGCCCGCTTCCACCACGTCCGGGATTTCATCGTGTTCGTCGAGCGTGTCGAGCAGGCTCATCGCCTGCACTTCCATCTCGATCACGTAGTCGGCGATACGGCCGCGCAGATAACGGTGAAACATCAATGCAGGGATCGCGAGGCAGAGGCCCCCGGCCGTGCTGATGAGCGCCTGGCCGATGCCGCCGGCGAGCTGGTTCGCGTCGCCGATGCCCTTCTGCAGGATTTCCAGGAACATCCGGATCATGCCGAACACGGTGCCGAGCAGGCCGAGCAGCGGTCCGACCGAGGCGATGCTGCCGAGCGTGTTCATGAAACGCTCCATGCGATGCACGACATGGCGGCCGACGTCCTCGATGCGCTCCTTGATCTGTTCGCGCGGGCGATGGCGGACATCGAGCGCGGCAGCCAGCAGTTCGCCGAGCGGCGAGTTGGCGCGCAGCACCTCGATGTGGGCCGGATTGAGCTGGCGCGTCGCCGCCCATTCGCGCACTTCCAGGCCGAGGCCGGCCGGCAGCACCGCCTTGCGGCGCAGGGTCCATAACCGTTCGATGATGATCGCCACTGCGACGATCGACAGCACCACGATCGGCCACATCACCCAGCCACCGGCTTTCAGGAATTCCAGCACGCGCTCACCTCGATTCAGGTTGGTCCACGGACCCGCCAACACTGCCCAGTTTAGCCGATGGCGCGGCAGGCTCGTGCCAGAAGCGCAACAGGCGTTCGCGGCTGCGCTCGACGACGCGCACGCCGTCCTTGTCCAGCCGCACTCGGACAAGGCCAGCGCTGGCGGAGTCCTCCAGCGCAATGCCCGGTTCGACGTAGCGTTGCACGATGACAGGTTTCGGCAGGCCGTAGCGATTGCCCTGCCCGACCGAGATGAGCGCGAGGGACGGATGCACGGCTTCGATGAAAGCGGGAGTCGACGAGGTCTTGCTGCCGTGATGCGGCACGACCAGCAAGTCCGCACGCAGCAATGCGGGCTGTTCGCGCACCAGCCGTTCCTCGATCGCGGCCTCGACATCGGCCGGCAGCAACGCCGCCCAACCCGGCCCGCTGATACGCAGGACGCAGCCGCTGTCGTTGTCCAGATACGGGAAATACCGTGGCGGATGCAGGAAGCGGAAAGTCACGCCGTCCCAGTTCCAGGCCGCATCCTGCAGGCAAGGCTGGTAGTCCTGTCCACGCGGCCACCCGGCAGGCGCATAGCGCAGCGCGACCGGGTACGCGCGCCGCACCGCGTCGGCGCCGCCCGAATGGTCGTTGTCGCCATGACTGACCACCAGCGCATCGACGCGACGAACGCCGTATGCGTGCAGTGTCGGCACGACCGCCGCCTCGCCGAGATCCAGTCCTCCGGAGTATGCCGGGCCGGTGTCGAACAGCAGCGCGTGGTGTTGCGTGCGTACCAGCAGCGACAGGCCCTGGCCGACATCGATCATCGCCAGGTCCGCAGTGCCTTCCGCAATCGCCGGAAGGCGTGGCCACAGCAGCGGCAGCCACAACAGCAACGCGAGCGGCTTGCCCGGGATACCGCGCGGCAGCAGCAGCCAAAACGCGCCTACGAGGGCCATCGCGAGCGCGACTGCGTCTGGCTCAGGCAACCAGACCAGCGCGCCCGGCCAGTGCGCCGCGCGTTGGAGCAGCCACCACAACGCATCCATCGCATGCGCCGCGAGTTGCAGGATCGGCGCGCCGACGGCAGGCGACACCAGGTCCACCCCGCAACCGAGCAGCGACAGCGGCACCACGACGAGGCTGAACCACGGAATCCCGATCAGGTTGGTCAGCGGCGACACCAGCGAAGCCTGCCCGAAAAACCACACCGTCAGCGGCAGCAGGCCCAGGGTCGCCACGCCCTGCGCACCGAGGAACGTGCGCACATGCCCGTCCTTGGAGTCGTGCGGAAGACACCACACCAGCCACGCGACGCCCGCGAACGACAACCAGAAACCAGCGGCCAGCACCGAAAGCGGATCCACGACCAGCATCGCGGCGAGCGCGAGTGCGAGCGATGCCGACACCGACGACGGCCGCCGCCACAACCGCGCGAGCAAGGCGGCAGCGATCATCAAAAGGGTGCGCACGGTCGGCAACTCGAATCCGACCAGCGCGGTGTAGCCGAAACCGAACAGCAGCGCGACTGCTGCCTGCGCCTGCGCACGCGGCCAGCGCAGGCCGATGCGCGGGAACATCCAGTACAGCAGCCATGCGAGCAGCGCGCCGAAACTCGCGACGATACCGACATGGAAGCCCGAGATCGCGATCTGGTGGGTCAGGCCGGTCGCGCGCAATGTGTCCCAATCGGATTCGGAAAGACCGCGCGTATCCCCGAGCGCGAGCGCACGCACGAACCGTCCGCTCGGCGATGGCACCGCCGCCGCGATCCGTGCCGACAACCGCGCTCGCAAGGCATCGATGCTGGTGGTGTCGCCGAGCTTCCGCGCGGTATCCGGTGCGCGCACATAGCCCGTCGCGGCAATCCGTCGTTCGAGCGCCAGTTTTTCGAAATCGAATCCGCCCGGATTCAGAACGCCGCGCGGACGCCGCAGTTTCACCTGCAGGTTCCAGCGCTCTCCCGCCGAGACATCGACGTTCGGCCTGTACCAACTCAGGCGCAGATGCCGTCCCGCGACGCCAGCCGGATTGCCGTCGCGATCGGCGATGAAATCGAATCGCAGCAAGCGATCGTCGCGCTGCGGCAGTCCGTCGACGTGGCCGACGACCGCGATGTCCTGGCCGACGAGGTCGGCCGGCAGCCGCACTGACAGCGCGTATCCGCCCTGGATGCACGCCCATGCGAAGCCGAACATCAGCGCGCCGATCCAGCGCCTGCGTCGCAACGCGATCCATGCGACCAGCCCGGTCACGCACGCCGGCACACTCAGCCACGGCGCAGGCAATGCTGCCAACTGCATCGCAGACACAACGCCCACCGCGAGCGCAACAACGCAGGCGATCCCGAATGGCGGAAGGCACTCGGCGGCGGGCGGACTCGCGCTTGTTGCGGTTGGATGCGCGGGCGGACTCGCGCTTGTTTCGATCGAACGCGGATCGCTGTAGCGCACGGCTCAGACCTCGTGCTGGGCCAGTTCGCGCAGCGCGCCGCCGGTCAACTCGAGCACGCGATCCATCCGCCGTGCGAGGCGGCGGTCGTGGGTCACGAGGACGAGTGCGGTGCCGATCGCACGGTTGAGTTCGAGCATCATGTCGAACACGCCCGCGGCAGTGCGCTCATCGAGGTTGCCGGTCGGCTCGTCGCCGAGCACGCAGGCTGGGCGATTGACCAGGGCGCGCGCGACCGCCGCGCGCTGGCGCTCGCCGCCGGACAATTCCCCGGGCTTGTGCTGCAGGCGCGAACCCAGGCCGACGTTCTCCAGCAATTCGCGGGCGCTTTGTTCGGCGTGTTTCTCAGCGCCGCCACGGATCAGCAGCGGCATCATCACGTTTTCGAGCGCAGTGAATTCGGGCAACAGGTGGTGGAACTGATAGATGAAACCGAGGGCGCGATTGCGCAGGTCGCCGCGAGCCTTTTCGCCCAGGCGCGACATCGCCTGACCTGCCACGTACACCTCGCCCGCGGTCGGAGTATCGAGGCCGCCGAGCAGGTGCAGCAACGTGCTCTTGCCGACGCCGGACACGCCGACGATCGCGACGCGCTCGCCGACGCCGACGCTCAGGTCGAGCTGGTCGAAGACCGGCGTGCGCAGCTTGCCCTCGACATAGGTCTTGCCCAGTCCGTCGCAGCGGATGACGGCGGTGGTCATGGGAAACGGGGAACGGGGAACGGGGAACGGGTCAACGGCTGCAGGTTCGCTGCCCGCCGACACGCCGTATTCGCTGGAAATTCGATCACCATGATGTCCTGCCTGCTCCCTGTTCCCTGTTCCCTGTTCCCCGCTACTCATAGCGCAACGCGTTGGCTGGGTCGATGCGCGCGGCGCGCCATGCCGGGTACAGGGTCGCGAGGAAGCACAGCAACAATCCGACCGCAGCGATCGTGCCGACGTCGCTCCATTCCAGCCGCGTCGGCAACCCACTGATGTAGTACACGCTCGCCGGCATCACCTCGACGCCGGTGATGCGCTCGATCAGGCCCACGATGCGGTCGAGGTTCTTCGTGAGCGCGACGCCGCCAGCGACCCCGAGCGCGACGCCGAGCGTACCGATCACGCAGCCCTGCACCATGAACACCCGCATGATCGTTCCGGGCCGCATGCCGAGCGTGCGCAGGATCGCGATGTCGGCCTGCTTGTCGGTCACCACCATCACCAGCGACGACAACAGGTTGAACGCGGCCACGCCGATAATCAGCACGAGCAGCACGAACATCACCGTCTTCTCCATCTTCAGCGCGCTGAACATGTTCGCGTTGTCGCGCGTCCAGTCGCGCACGCGGTACAGCCCCCGCATGCGGTTGGCGAGGTCGCCGGCGACGTTCCAGGCCTGGAACATGTCGGTGAGCTTCAGCCGCACGCCGGTCACGCCATCGCCCATGCGCAGCAGTTTCTGCGCGTCCTGCATGTGGGTGACGGCGAGGCCGAGGTCGTATTCCTGCATGCCGGCCTCGAAGATGCCGACCACGGTGAACGCCTTCGCACGCGGGATGAAACCGATCGGCGTGACATTGCCTTCGGCAACGAGCACGGTGACCTTGTCGCCGACGCCGACGCCGAGTTCCAGCGCGAGCTCCTTGCCGAGGACGAGGTCGAACTTGCCGGGCTGCAGGTCGGACAGCTTGCCCGCGATCATCTTCTTCGCGAGCACCGACACTTCGCCTTCGCGCTCGGGCAGCACGCCGCGCAGCAGCACGCCCTGCTCGCTGTTCCCCTGCAGCATCGCCTCGCGTTCGACATACGGCGCCGCGCCGATCACGCGCTTGTCGGCGTGCGCCATGCGCACCGCGCCCTGCCAGTCCGGCAGCGATTCGCCGACGCCGCTGATCGTCGCGTGCGCCACCATGCTGAGCAGGCGCGTGCGGTATTCCTCCTGGAAGCCGGTCATCACCGCAATCGTCGTGATCAACGCGATCATGCCGACCGCGATCCCGAGGATCGAGACGCCGGAAATGAACGAGATGAAACCGGTACGGCGCTTGGCGCGGGTATAGCGCAGGCCGATGGCGAGCGAGAGCGGTTTGAGCATGCGCTATTGTGCCAGTGTCGGCTGGGTTGGCGTGGCGGTTTCCTTCACCCGCAACGCGAGCCGCAGTGCACGCCGGCCGCGCGCGTCGAGCGTGTCGGGCCACCACATGTAGCGGCGCAACCTGCCATCCGCATCGGCCAGCGTCAGCGCGACCAGCCCGCCGCGCATGCTGGCGCCGATATGGCGCAGCGATTCGCTACGGCCATCGCATTCGACCTGCCACGGCGCCTCGCCGCCGGGCCAGGCCAGCACGCAATCCCGGCGGCGCCATTCGCGATGCAGGATCCAGCCGGCATAGCCGACGATCAATGCGCTGCCGATCCCGCATGCGATCCACGGCAATGCGGACAACCAAAGTGCGGCGGTCGCGGCGACCGCCAGCGTGCACAACAGCGCCGGCAGCCAACGTGAGCGCCGCCACTCAAGGCGACAGGGCGAGGATGCGTCCAACGAGTGCATCGAGATCCTTCTCTTCCGGCGATTCGCGGCCGATGAACCAGCGCCACAACTGATCGTCCTCGCAAGCCAGCAGTTTCACGAATACCAAGCGTTGCGACGCATCGGCGTGCTCGTACGACTGGTCGAGCCATCGCGTCAGCAACAGGTCCAGTTCGCGCATGCCGCGACGGCAACGCCAGCGCAGGCGGCCGACCTCGACATTCGTGCTACGAGTGTCAGCCATCGAAATCACTGTTTCTCGCCTGCCGGCAAATCCGGTGTCCAAAAGACCCGGGGGTAACAAAGGTTTCCGTAGAATGTTCGACTCCAGCCCCGACGTCGAGCCATGCTCGACATCAGCCGCGCCGCAAGAGCATCAGCTTCTTGATCTCGGCAATCGCCTTCGCGGGGTTGAGTCCCTTCGGGCAGGTCCGCGTGCAGTTCATGATGGTGTGGCAGCGATACAGCTTGAACGGGTCCTCGAGGTCGTCGAGGCGCTCGCCGGTGTCCTCGTCGCGCGAATCGACGATCCAGCGGTAGGCCTGCAGCAGGATCGCCGGGCCGAGATAGCGGTCGCCGTTCCACCAGTAACTCGGGCACGAGGTCGAGCAGCACGCGCACAGGATGCATTCGTACAGGCCGTCGAGTTTCTTGCGCTCGTCCGGCGACTGCAGGCGTTCGCGATCCGGCGGCGGCACGCTCTGGGTGCGTATCCACGGCTTGATCGATGCGTACTGCGCGTAGAAATGCGTCAGGTCGGGAACCAGGTCCTTGACCACCGGCATGTGCGGCAGCGGATAGATCGGCACTTCGGCTTTCTTGCAATCCTCGATCGCGCGCGTGCATGCCAGCGTGTTGGTGCCGTCGATGTTCATCGCGCACGAACCGCAGATGCCTTCGCGACAGGAACGACGGAAGGTCAGCGTCGGGTCGATCTCGTTCTTGATCTTGATCAGCGCGTCGAGAACCATCGGGCCGCACTTCGCAAGGTCCACCTCGTAGGTGTCTGTGCGCGGATTCTGGCCGTCGTCCGGATTCCAGCGATAGATCTTGAACGTGCGCACCTGCGCAGCGCCAGCAGGCGCGGGGAACCGCTTGCCCTTGCCAATGCGCGAGTTCTTCGGAAGTCTGAATTCGGCCATGGCTCTCTAAATCCGGAAACGGAGAACGGGGAACAGGGAACGGTCGATCAATAGTGGATGGATTCGATTCATGGTTTGGTTTCTTCCTGTTCCCCGTTCCCTGTTCCCTGTTCCCGCTTCATCAGTACACCCTCGGCTTCGGCGGTACAGCGGCGACGTCGGTGGTCATCGTGTTGCGATGGACGGGACGGTAGTCGAGGCTCGCCTGCAGGTTGCCGTCGATCCAGCACAGCGTGTGCTTCATCCAGTTCTCGTCGTCGCGGTTCTTGTAGTCCTCGCGCGCATGCGCGCCGCGCGATTCGGTGCGGTTCGCGGCGGACACCATCGTCGCCTGCGCCTGGGCGAGCAGGTTCTGCAGTTCCAGCGTTTCGATCAGGTCGGAGTTCCACACGAGCGAGCGGTCGGAGACGCGCACGTCAGCGAACGACTTGGCCACCTTCGCGATCTTCGCGACGCCTTCGTCGAGCGTTTCGCCGGTGCGGAAGACAGCCGCGTGGTCCTGCATGTCGCGCTGCATCGCGTCGCGGATCTGCGCGGTCGTCGTCGAGCCGTTCGCATTGCGCAGCCGGTCGAGATTCGCGAGCGAGGCATCGCAGGCCGACTTGGGCAGTGTCGTGTGCGGCTGCGCGGGCTTGATGGTCTCGGCGCAACGATCGGCGACCGCCTTGCCGAACACGACGAGGTCGAGCAGCGAGTTCGAGCCGAGCCGGTTCGCCCCATGCACCGAGACGCAGGCCGCTTCGCCGATCGCGTACAGGCCGTGCACGATGCTGTCGGGATCGCCGTCCTTCAGGGTGACGACTTCGCCATGGTAGTTGGTCGGGATGCCGCCCATGTTGTAGTGCACGGTCGGCAGCACCGGGATCGGCTGCTTGGTGACGTCGACGTTCGCGAAGATCTTCGCGGTCTCGGCGATGCCCGGCAGCTTCTCGTGGATCACCTTCGGATCGAGGTGGTCGAGGTGCAGGAAGATGTGGTCCTTCTTCTCGCCGACGCCGCGGCCTTCGCGGATCTCGACGGTCATCGCGCGCGACACCACGTCGCGCGACGCAAGGTCCTTGGCGTGCGGCGCGTAGCGCTCCATGAAGCGCTCGCCATTCGAGTTGCGCAGGATGCCGCCTTCGCCGCGCACGCCCTCGGTGATCAGCATGCCCGCGCCGTACACGCCGGTCGGATGGAACTGCACGAATTCCATGTCCTGCAGCGGAAGCCCCGCGCGCAACACCATGCCGCCGCCATCGCCGGTGCAGGTATGCGCCGACGTGCAGGAGAAGAATGCGCGTCCGTAACCACCGGTCGCGAGCACGGTGCCGTGAGCGCGGAACAGGTGCAACTCACCGGTCGACATGTCCAGCGCGAGGACGCCCTTGCAGGCACCGTCGGCGTCCATGATCAGGTCGAGCGCGAAATATTCGATGAAAAACTGCGCGTTGTGCTTGAGCGACTGCTGGAACAGCGTGTGCAGCATCGCGTGACCGGTGCGGTCGGCCGCGGCACATGTGCGCTGGGCGGTGCCTTCACCGTAGTGCGTGGTCATGCCGCCGAACGGACGCTGGTAGATCTTGCCTTCGTCGGTGCGCGAGAACGGCACGCCCTGGTGTTCGAGTTCGATCACCGCGGCCATCGCGTTGCGGCACATGTATTCGACCGCGTCCTGGTCGCCGAGCCAGTCGCC
>JBBQHA010000023.1:0-32412 GCA_038323475.1 Lysobacterales bacterium | reverse complement strand
TGCCGGCCATGGTGTTGTCCTGATTGTTGCTTGCTGCGTGGCCGTGCAGCGCGGGTGCAACCGATGCCAGACTGCATTTCTTTCCGGCGGGGATTTCCGTTGGTCATGGACGGGCTCGTTGCACCGTTGCGGTGGAAGTCTCTTTTTTCTCATTCAATCGAACCTGCCTTCGGCACACCGCATAATTCAGACAGCACGCGGGAGATACGCATGCGCAAGCTCCTGATACTGGTCCTTGTAGTCGCACTTCAAGGTCTTCGCAGCCTGCGCTTGAACGCGCATGCAGCTGCGCGACGAGTCGATACGCAAGCTCCGGGCCGATGCGAATCGCAACGAACGCAAGGACGTGTGAGACAAGAATGGGGCCCGGTTCCGGGCACCATCCCGAATGCAGGTAGCTTCGAGCGCTGCCGATACAAGGGCTCCGTTTCGCAGCAGCGCCCCGGTCCATTCGGCCAGTACGTACGGATCCGCCGGCAACGGGCCGAGCGCGGTGCAGCCTTTGTGCATCGTCCACGCAGCGACGGGCTGGGTGGCGCGACTTGCTGATTTTTACGCGATCTTTATTTCGCCCCACGCAATTCTTACGACATTCATATGCGCCGATGCCCACAGTGAGCGACGTTCTCACTGCGGAGCAGATGCCATGGATCTGGTTTATCTGGCATTGATCGCCGTTCTGGCGTTGTCGGCTGTTGGCTACCTGTGGCTGTGCGACCACCTCGGAGACAAGAAATGAACGTCCTCTACGTGATCGCCGCGCTCGCGTCCGTCGCCATGAGCATCTATCTGCTGGCCGCCCTGCTCAAGCCGGAGTGGTTCGAATGAACGCCAACGTGTGGCTGCAACTGGGCTTGTACATGGTCGTGCTGCTGGCGTTGGTCAAGCCGCTCGGCACGTACATGGCGCTCGCGTTTTCCGAACAGCCCAACCGGCTCACGCGCCTGGGCGGGGGCGTGGAGAACGTCCTCTACCGGATCTGCGGCATCCGCCGCGACGAGGAGATGGACTGGCGCCGCTACTCGCTGGCGATGCTGGTATTCAACTTGGTCGGGCTGCTGGCCGTTTACGCCTTGCAGCGCATGCAGGCATTCCTGCCGCTCAATCCGCAGCACTTGCCGGCGGTGAGTCCCGACTCGTCGTTCAACACCGCGATCAGTTTCGCCACCAACACCAACTGGCAGGGCTACGGCGGCGAATCGACGATGAGCTACCTCACCCAGATGGCCGCGCTCGGCGTGCAGAATTTCCTGTCTGCCGCGACTGGCATCGCGGTGCTGATCGCGCTGATCCGCGGCTTCACCCGGCATACCGCAAAGACGATCGGCAATTTCTGGGTCGACATGACCCGCAGCACGCTGTACGTGCTGCTGCCACTGGCGTTCGTGCTGTCACTGGTGCTGGTCTCGCAGGGCGTGGTGCAGAACTTCTCGCCGTACAAGGACGTGCCGCTGCTGCAGCCGACCACGATCACCGAGACCGTGAAGGATGCTGCCGGCAACGTGGTCAAGGACGCGCACGGCGAGGATGCGACCAGGCAGACCGTAGTGACTACGCAAACCTTGCCGCTCGGTCCGGCCGCCTCGCAGATCGCGATCAAGCAGCTCGGCACCAACGGCGGCGGCTACTTCAACGTCAACTCTGCGCATCCGTACGAGAATCCCACCCCGCTCAGCGATTTTCTCGAAGTGCTGGCGATCCTGCTGATCCCCGGCGCGCTCTGCTACACCTTCGGACGCATGGTCGGCGATACCCGCCAGGGCTGGACCCTGCTGGCGGCGATGCGGGTGATTCTGGTGCCGCTGATGGTCGCGTGCACGATGGCCGAGCAAGGCGGCAACCCCGCGTTCGCGCACATGGGCATCGACCAGGTCGCTTCGACGACGCAGGCCGGCGGCAATATGGAAGGCAAGGAAACCCGCTTCGGCATCGTCGGCTCGACGATCTGGGCGACTGCGACGACGGCCGCATCGAATGGCTCGGTGAATTCGATGCACGACTCCTACACGCCGCTCGGCGGACTGATCCCGCTGTGGCTGATCCAGCTCGGCGAGGTGATCTTCGGCGGCGTCGGCTCGGGCCTGTACGGAATGCTTGCGTTCGCGGTGGTCGCGGTGTTCATCGCCGGGCTGATGGTCGGGCGCACGCCGGAATACCTCGGCAAGAAGATCGAGGCCTACGAGATGAAGATGGCGAGCCTGGTCGTGCTGATTCCGTGCGCGCTGGCAGTCGTCGGCACCGCGATCGCAGTGACGGCACCCGCCGGACTGGCGGGCATGGCCAACCCGGGCGCGCACGGCTTCAGCGAGTCGCTGTACGCACTCTCGTCTGCTTCCAACAACAACGGCAGCGCGTTCGGCGGCATCTCGGCGAACACGCCGTTCTACAACAGCTTGCTCGGCATCTGCATGTTCTTTGCGCGCTTTCCGCTGGCGATCGGAATGCTCGCGATCGCCGGTTCGCTGGCCGCGAAGAAACAGGTTCCCGAATCCGCCGGAACCTTGCCGACGCACACACCGCTGTTCGTGGTCCTGCTTGCGACCGTGGTGATCGTGATCGGTGCGCTGACCTTCCTGCCGGCGCTGGCACTCGGGCCGATCGCCGACTCCCTTGCTGCAACAACCGGGCACTGAATCATGAGCGCCACTTCCGTTCGTACCAGCGCGATGAGCAGGGAGCTGATGCTGCCGGCGATCGCCGACGCCTTCCGCAAGCTGTCGCCGCGCGTGCAGTTCCGCAACCCGGTGATGTTCGTGGTGTTCATCTGCAGCATCGCCACGAGCTTGTTGTGGCTGGATGCACTGCGCGGCCACGGCGAAGCGCCGGCCGGCTTCATCCTCGGCATCGCGATCTGGCTGTGGTTCACCCTGCTGTTCGCGAATTTCGCGGAAGCCATCGCCGAAGGCCGCGGCAAGGCGCAGGCGAACGCCCTGCGCGGCGCGCGCAAGGAAGTGCAGGCGCTCAAGCTCACCGCCCCGCACCGCGACGCACAAGTCGTGTTCTGCGTCGCCAGCGATTTGCGTTCCGGCGACTTCGTCCTCGTCGAGGCGAACCAGGTGATCCCCGGCGACGGTGAAATCGTCGAAGGCGCCGCCACGGTCGACGAGAGTGCGATCACCGGAGAATCCGCGCCGGTCGTGCGCGAGTCCGGCGGCGACCGCAACTCGGTCACCGGCGGTACGCGGGTGCTTTCGGACTGGATCGTGGTGCGCATCAGCGCGAACCCCGGCGAGAGCTTCCTCGACCGCATGATCGCGATGGTCGAAGGCGCGGCGCGGCGCAAGACGCCGAACGAGATCGCGCTGACCATCCTGCTGGCGAAGTTCACCCTGATTTTCCTGCTTGCCTGCGCGACCTTGCTGCCGTATTCGATCTACAGCGTGCAGGCGGCCGGCCACGGCACGCCCGTCACGATCACCGTGCTGGTGGCGCTGCTGGTGTGCCTGATCCCGACCACGATCGGCGGACTGCTGTCGGCGATCGGCATCGCCGGCATGGATCGCATGATCCAGGCGAACGTGATTGCGACGTCTGGGCGCGCGGTCGAAGCAGCGGGCGACGTCGATGTGCTCCTGCTGGACAAAACCGGCACGATCACCTTGGGCAACCGGCACGCGGTGGCCTTCCATCCGGCGCCGGGCGTGACGCCCGAAACGCTCGCCGACGCCGCCCAACTTGCGTCGCTGCCGGACGAAACACCCGAGGGACGCAGCATCGTCGTGTTGGCCAAGGAACAGTTTGGTCTGCGCGAACGTGAACTGCACGACGAGGAGATGGAGTTCGTGCCGTTCACCGCGCAGACGCGGATGAGCGGCGTCGACCTGCCGGGCCGCCAGATTCGCAAGGGTGCGATCGATGCGATCGAGAAATACCTGGTCGCGCTCGGCGGCAGCGTGCCGATCGACCTTCGTCGTGCCGCCGATGCAATCGCACGCCAGGGTGCGACGCCATTGCTGGTGGCCGATGGGCACAGCGCGCTGGGCGTGATCGAACTCAAGGACATCGTCAAGGGCGGCATCAAGGAACGCTTCGCTGAACTGCGCCGGATGGGCATCAAGACGATCATGATCACCGGCGACAACCCGCTGACTGCGGCTGCAATTGCTGCCGAATCGGGCGTCGACGACTTCCTCGCCGAGGCCACTCCAGAGGCCAAGCTCAAGCTCATCCGCGACATCCAGGCCGAGGGCCGACTGGTCGCGATGTGCGGCGACGGCACCAACGATGCGCCCGCGCTCGCGCAGGCCGATGTCGCGGTGGCGATGAACACGGGTACACAGGCCGCGAAAGAGGCCGGCAACATGGTCGACCTGGATTCCAATCCGACCAAGCTCATCGAGATCGTCGAGATCGGCAAGCAAATGTTGATCACGCGTGGCTCGCTGACCACGTTCTCGATCGCCAACGACATCGCGAAGTATTTCGCGATCATCCCGGCGGCATTCTCGACCACCTATCCGGCGTTGAACGCGTTGAACGTCATGCATCTGGCCACGCCCGCCAGCGCGATCCTGTCGGCGGTGATCTTCAACGCGCTGATCATCGTTTTCCTGATCCCGCTCGCGCTCAAGGGCGTGAAGTACCGCGCGCTTGGCGCCGGCGAGCTGTTGCGCCGCAACCTGATGGTCTACGGCGTGGGCGGAATGATCGTGCCGTTCGTCGGCATCAAGTTGATCGACATGTTGCTGGTCCTGCTCGGACTGGCGTGAAAGGAGATTCGATGACGTTCAAGATTGTCCTCGCATCGTGCGCGCTGGCCTTCGCTTTCAGCGGCGGTGCGCACGCACAGACGGCACCCGATGCGGCCGCGTCCGAACCAGAAGCGAGCTTCGCCTGGAATGCCGCGGTCGTGTCTGATGACATGTTCCGCGGGCTGACCCAGACCTGGGGCCGTCCGGCGATCCAGGGCGGCGGCGACCTCACGATGAAGAACGGCTTCGCGGCCGGATTCTGGGGGTCGAGCATCAGCCACAAGAGCTACCCGGGCGGCGCGATGGAACTCGACCTGTACGCGAGTTACGGGAATGCGTTCGGCAAGGACTGGTCGTGGCGCGCGGGGTTGTATGGCTACGTCTATCCGGGCGGCAACCTCGCCAAGGCCAGACCGGCGCTCGCGTCGCGCTCGTTCAACACGCTCGAGGCCAATGTCGCCTTGACCTACAAGTGGCTTACCGTGAAGTACAACCGGTCGCTGACCGACTACTTCGCGGTCGACACCGAACAGGGCTATCGCGGCGATTCGCGCGGCACCCGATACATCCAGGCCGACCTCGCCGTTCCGATCAACGATACCTGGAGCCTGGCCCTGCATGCCGCGCATACGCACGTCCCCACCTCGCTGTTGTTTCCGCTGGCGAGCGGCACGCGCGATCCGGACTACAACGATTTCGGGGCCACGCTGAAGGCGCAGTTCGCGAAGCACTGGTCGGCCAGCGCCGGCGTGACTTTTGCCGACAATGGCGCGTTCTACAGCCACACCGCGAGCTTCCTCGACGTCACCGATACCCGCAATGTCGGCGGAACGCGCGGCTTCGTGATGTTGCAAGGCACGTTCTGACAAGGAGTCGATCCGATGGCCAAACTCTTGCTTCAATCCGTGATGATGCTGCTGGTGATGACCGTGATCACCGGTGTCGCCTATCCGTTGGCGGTGACCGGCATCGCGCAGTCGCTGTTCCACAAGCAGGCCAACGGCAGCATCACCGAGCACGAAGGCAAGGCGACCGGCTCGGCCCTGATCGGCCAACCGTTCGACCGTCCGGAGTATTTCTGGGGACGCCCATCCGCGACTGCGCCGCAGGCATACAACGCCGGCGCATCGGTCGGATCGAACCTGGGAACCAACAACCCCGCGCTGATCGATGCAGTGAGGCAGCGTGTCGACGCGTTGCACGCCGCCGATCCGTCGAACAAGGCGCCGGTTCCGGTCGATCTGGTCACCGCATCGGGCAGCGGTCTGGATCCGCAGATCTCGCCGGCGGCCGCGAAGTACCAGGTCGCCCGCGTGGCGCGCCTGCGCCATCTCGACGCGTCGCAGGTGCAGGCGCTGGTCGACCGCGCAACCGAGGGACGCACGTTCGGCGTCCTTGGCGAGCCGCGCGTCAACGTGCTCGAGCTCAACCTGTTGCTCGATCAGCGCTGGTAATGCGCGCTCCGTCGTCGGCATGATGGCGGCGTCATGTCCGCCCCAACTCCCGGCAGTCATTCCAGCGAGCGTCCCGATCCCGACGCACTCCTCGCGCGCGTTCAACGCGATGAGGCGCGCGCGCGCCGCGGCCGTCTGAAGGTCTTCTTCGGCGCCTCGGCAGGCGTCGGCAAGTCGTACGCGATGCTCGAGGCCGCGCGCAAGCAGCAGGCCGCGGGGGTGGACGTCGTGGTCGGCTACGTCGAACTGCACGGGCGTCCCGAAACCGAGGCGCTGCTCGAAAGCCTCGAGATCCTGCCCGCGCAGCGCATCGAGCACCGCGGCATCGTCCTTCGCGAGTTCGACCTGAACAGCGCGCTCGCGCGCAAGCCGGGCCTGCTCGTCGTCGACGAGCTTGCGCACACCAACGTCGCCGGCGCGCGCCATCCCAAACGCTGGCAGGACGTCGAGGAATTGCTGCAGGCCGGCATCGACGTCTACACGACCGTCAACGTCCAGCACATCGAAAGCCTCAACGACGTGGTCGCGCAGATCACCGGCATACAGGTGCGCGAGACGATCCCCGACGGGGTCTTCCACGGCGCCGACGAGGTCGAACTGGTCGACCTGACGCCGGACGAATTGCTCGAGCGCCTGCGCGAGGGCAGGGTCTACGGCGGCGAGAAAAGCGCGCAGGCGCTGAAGGAATTCTTCCGCAAGGGCAACCTGATCGCGCTGCGCCAACTCGCGTTGCGCGCGACCGCCGACCGCGTCGATGCGGCGATGCGCGAGTACCGCGAGCGGCATGCGATCGCCAGCCCGTGGCTGGCCGGCGAGCGGCTGCTGGTGTGCGTCGGTCCCGATGCGCTGTCCGAACGCGTGGTGCGCGCTGCGCGTCGGCTGGCGCTCGCGCACCACGCGCAGTGGCTGGCTGTGTACGTCGAAACGCCGTCGCTGCAGCGCCTGCCGCAGGAAGCGCGCGATCGCGTGCTGCAGACGCTCAAGCTCGCCGAGGAACTCGGCGCCGAGACCGCGAACCTCAGCGGCGACAGCGTGGCGGCCGAACTCATCGCATTCGCCCGCCAGCGCAACATCAGCAAGATCATCGTCGGCAAGCCGCTCACCTCGCGCTGGCACGACCGCTTCAAGCAGTCGCTGGTCGACGAACTGATCCGCACCAGCGGCCACATCGACATCTATGTGATCACCGGCGAACCGGGCGAGGCTTCGGTCACGCCACCACGCACGCTGGTGCGTTCCAGCCGGTGGCCGGCATATGCGAAGGGCGTTGCCGTGGTCGCTATCGCGACCCTGGTTTGCTGGCTGCTGGCGAAACACATCGAGCGCACCAACCTGGTGATGGTGTACCTGCTCGCGACGGTGGTGACCGCGTGGCGGTTTGGACGCGGGCCATCGGTGCTCGCCACGGTGCTGGGCGTGCTGCTGTTCGATTTCATGTTCGTGCCGCCGTACTACACGTTCGCTTTCGCCGATACCCAGTACGCGATCACCTTCAGCGTGATGCTGGTGATCGGGCTGATCATCAGCGGACTCACCGCTTTCGGTCGCCGCCAGGCTGCGGTCGCGCGCCATCGCGAGCGCCGCACCGCAGAACTGTACGCACTCAGCAGCGAGCTCGCCGGCAGCCGCGAGATGGACGCGCTGTGCGCGATCCTGTGCCGGCATGTCGTCGCATCGGTGGACTGCGATGCTGCCGTGCTGTTGCGCGATGGCGAAGGCCATATCCAGGATCCGTCGAACTTCTGCACGCGCGGGACTGCGCGCGCGCCGAACATCACCAGCCGGTTCCCGGTACCCGGCAACGACCTGGGCATCGCGCAATACGCCTTCGACCACCAGGAGCTGGCCGGGCTCAATACCAGCACGCTCGCCGGGGCGGACTCGATCTATCTTCCGCTGAAGGCCTTGCGGCGCTGCGTCGGCGTGCTCGCGGTCAGGCCGCACGACCTCCGCCAGCTGCAGGTGCCCGAGCAGATGCACCTGATCGAGGCCTTCGTCAGTCAGTCGGCGGTCGCGATGGAACGCGTGCAGCTGGCCGAGGCCGCGCAGACGGCGGGCCTGGAAATCGAGAGCGAGCGCATGCGCAACGTGTTGCTCAGCGCGATTTCGCACGATTTCCGCACGCCGCTCGCGACGATCATCGGATCGGCCTCGACCCTGCTCGAGAGCATGGACGGGCAGATCGACGCGGCGCATCGCGCGACGCTCTTGCGCGGACTGCTCGACGAAGCGCAACGGATGAACCGGCTGATGGCGAACCTGCTCGACCTCACGCGCTGGAGTTCCGGCCGGATCGCGCTCAAGCAGGAATGGGCATCGATCGAGGAGCTCATCGGCGCGGTGCTCGGGAGGCTGGACGAGGCGCTCGGTGCGCGCGCGGTGTCCGTCGACATCGCGCCCGGCCTGCCACTGGTCGAATGCGACGAGGTGCTGATCGCGCAAGTGCTGGCGAACCTCATCGAGAACGCGATCAAGCACACGCCCACAGGCGCCGCCATCGCGGTGCGTGCGGAAACATCCGATGGCGCGTTGCTGGTGCGAGTGCGCGACCAGGGCGCCGGTCTTCCGCAGGGCGAGGAAACGCGGGTGTTCGAGAAGTTCCATCGCGTGCATGCCGAAGAAGCGCAGAGCGGTTTCGGGCTCGGCCTGACGATCTGCAAGTACATCGTCGAGGCGCATGGAGGCGGCATCGGCGCATCCAACGCGGCGGGCGGCGGAGCGGAGTTCCATTTCAGCCTGCCGCTGGCCGCGCACGGGCAGGGCGCTCCATGACCGGACCGCGCCCGAAGCTGCTCGCGATCGAGGACGACGTCCAGATCCAGCGTTTCCTCGCCGCCGCGCTGGAGGCGAACGGTTACGACCTGTTGTCGGCGGGGACCGGAACCGAGGGACTGCACCTTGCGGCCATGCGCCAGCCCGACATCGTCCTCGTCGACCTGGGCTTGCCGGATCGTTCAGGGCTGGACGTGATCAAGGCGCTGCGCGAGTGGTATCGCGGGCCGGTCATCGTGCTGTCGGCGCGCAGCCAGGAATCCGACAAGGTCGCGGCATTGGACATCGGCGCCGACGACTACCTCACCAAGCCGTTCGGGATCGGCGAACTGCTCGCGCGCCTGCGCGTCGCCCAGCGCCACCAGGCCGATCGCGGCGGCGAGGCGATGCCCGCGGTCGTCACCATCGGAAGCCTGGAGATCGACCGCGCCGGCCGCCGCGTCCGTCGCGACGGTACCGACCTTCACCTCACCCCGATCGAATACAAACTGCTGATCGCGCTCGCCCAGCACCAGGGCAAGGTGATCACCCACCGGCAACTCCTGCGCGAGGTATGGGGCCCGACCCACGTCGAATCGCCGCAATACCTGCGCATCTACATGCGCGCGCTGCGCGGCAAGATCGAAGTCGATCCGGCACGGCCGCGGGTCCTGTTGACCGAGGTCGGCGTGGGGTATCGGTTGGCGGCGGCCGGCGGTTAGTTTGTTTTCAGCAGGGCGAAGTGAAGCCAATGCAACGGCTTTCGTGCGCTGCTCGCGCGCGTCGCTTTTGTCGACCCTCGGCCCATCCGTGGCCAGCAGCGACGGTCCCCGGTTAAACCTGCTGCGCGTCGAGGAGCAGCTGAGCGCGGTGCGCATCCGCCTGGCGAACGTCGTCATCGTCACCTGCCGAGCATGACTGCCTGCAGCGCCGATGCAGGCTGTGGTTGCCTCATGGGTGAAGGTGAAGGGAAGGCCTAATACAGCACCCGCGCCCGCAACGTCCCGGGGATGTCCGCGAGCGCATCCTTCAGGATCGTCGCGCGCGTTTCCTCCACGGCGACGTCGATCACCACGTAGCCGATCGCCGCGTCGGTCTGCAGGTACTGGCCTTCGATGTTGACGCCTTCGCGCGAGAAGACCTCGTTGATGCGCGACAGCATGCCCGGCACGTTGCGGTGGATGTGCAGCAGGCGCTGGCAGTCCGGATGTCCGGGCAGCGAGGCCTCGGGGAAGTTCACCGCCGACAGGGTCGAGCCGTTGTCGCTGTAGCGCACCAGCTTGGACGCGACCTCGATGCCGATATTGTCCTGCGCTTCGAGCGTGCTGCCGCCGACGTGCGGGGTGAGGATCACGTTCTCCATGCCGCGCAGCGGCGATTCGAAGGCGTCGTCGTTGCCCTTGGGTTCGACCGGGAACACGTCGACCGCAGCGCCGGACAGGTGGCCCGAGCGCAACTGCGCGGCGAGCGCGTCGATGTCGACCACGGTGCCGCGCGAGGCATTGATCAGGGCGGTGCCGGGACGCATCCGCGCGATCTGGCCGTGGCCGAACATCAGCCGCGTCTGCGGGGTTTCCGGGACGTGCAGGGTGACGATGTCGGCGCGTTCGAGCAGGTCGTCCAGGTTTGCCGCGGGGCGCGCATTGCCGAGCGCGAGCTTGCGTTCGATGTCGTGGTAGATGACCCGCATGCCCAGGCTTTCGGCGAGCAGCCCCACCTGGGTGCCGATGTGGCCGTAGCCGACGATGCCAAGCACCTTGTCGCGCACCTCGAAACTGCCTTCGGCCGATTTCGACCAGCCGCCGCGATGGCATTCGGCGTTCTTCTGCGGGATGCGGCGCAGCAGCAGGATGGCCTCGGCGATGACCAGCTCGGCGACGCTGCGCGTGTTCGAATACGGCGCGTTGAACACCGGTACGCCGCACAGCTTGGCCGCGGACAGGTCGACCTGGTTGGTGCCGATGCAGAAGCAGCCGATCGCGATCAGGCGCTTGGCCTCGGCCAGCACGTCGGCGCTGAGGTGGCTGCGCGAGCGGATCCCGACGAGGTGGGCGTCGGCGATGCGCCGTTTCAGCTCGTCCTCGGGCAGGGATTTCTGGTGGAATTCGATCTGCGAGTAGCCGGCCGCGGCGAACACGTCCACCGCACTCTGGCTGACGCCTTCCAGCAGCAGGACGCGGATGTCCTGCTTCGGAAACGAGGTTTTTTTCATGGTCTGGGTCGGAATTTCTGGAAAAGGGAGGCTGGGGCGACGGCCCCGCGGCGGCGGCATGGCCCGACTATGCCAGAACTCCGTTGCGTTGCGGCAGCGCAGCAATCGACGCCGGGGACGGGTTCCGGGATTCGGTGGATCTCAGTTCTCGGCGTATGGGTCCGGTAACCCGATCCCCGCCAGGATCTCGCGCTCCAATGCCTCCATCGCCTCGGCCTCGCGATCGTCGTCGTGGTCGAAGCCGAGCAGGTGCAGTACGCCGTGGATGGTGAGGTGGGCGTAGTGGGAATTCAGCGGCTTTTTCTGTTCGCGCGCCTCGCGGGCGATGACTGGGGCGCACAGGACGATGTCGCCGAGCAGCGGCAGCTTCACGCCCTTGGGCAGTTCGGCGGGGAAACTCAGCACATTGGTCGGATGCGGCTTGCCGCGGTAGTGCCGGTTCAGTGAGCGGCCTTCGCGTTCATCGACCAGGCGCAGGGCGAGGTCGGCGCGCAGGATGCGTCCTTCGAGCGCCGCGGCGACCCAGCGCTTGAAGCTCACCGCGGAAGGCAGGCCCTTGCGCGGCAGGCCATAGCTGACCGCGACGTCGAGTTGGATCGGGCCGCGGGTCACGTCGGGTCCGCCGGGCGCAGGACCATGTGGACCGGATCGCCGACCGCGACCCGGGCTAGGTCGCGCACGCTTTCCTCGACCAGCACGTAGTGGCGTTTCGAGCGCGACACCGTGCTGCTTTCGAACGCGACGCCATTGAGGCTGCCGGCGACGCGATGTCCGCGGCGACCCGGCCACAATGCGACCGGCCGGCTGTTCCACCGCGTCGCGGGGTCGAACGGAAGTTCCACAGCATCCTGCTTGTGCCCGGACAGCAGCACGGCATCGAAAGATTCGGTCGTCATGGCTCCGTCCGCGTGATGTCAGTCCGTCGACACATCGGCCGCGGTGCGGCCGTCACCGTCACGTGCATCGTAGGCCTGCACGATCCACTGCACCAGCGGATGCCGCACGACGTCGCGTGCGGTGAAGAACGTGAACGAAATGCCCTCGATGCCGCGCAGCACTTCGACCGCGTCGCGCAGGCCGGATTTCTGGTGCTTCGGCAGATCGATCTGGGTCAGGTCGCCGGTGATCACCGCGGTGGAACCGAAACCGATGCGGGTCAGGAACATCTTCATCTGCTCGATGCTGGTGTTCTGCGCCTCGTCGAGGATCACGAACGCGTCGTTGAGCGTGCGCCCGCGCATGTAGGCGAGCGGGGCGATCTCGATGACGTTGCGTTCGAGCAGCTTGACGACCTTGTCGACGCCGAACATCTCGTACAGCGCGTCGTACAGCGGCCGCAGGTAGGGATCGACTTTCTGGGTCAGGTCGCCGGGCAGGAAGCCGAGTTTCTCGCCGGCCTCGACCGCCGGGCGCACCAGCACCAGGCGCTGCACACGGCCGGCGTTGAGCGCTTCGACCGCGCTCGCGACGCCGAGGAAGGTCTTGCCGGTTCCGGCCGGACCGATGCCGAAATTCACGTCGTGGATCGCGATCGCGTGCAGGTATTTCGCCTGGTTCGCGCCGCGACCGCGCACGCTGCCGCGCTTGACCCGGATCACCACTTCCTGCGGTTCGATCGGCTCATCGCTGGCCGGACCACGCGCGGTGCCGCCGGCTTCGCTCTCGCCGACCACGTCTGCAAGCATGATGTGCAGTTCGTGCGCGCTGAGCGGGGCGTCGTCGAGCGCACCGTAGAGTCGCTTGAGAAAGCGCTCGGCGCGCGTGGCCATCGGATCGGGGCCGATGATGCGGAACACGTTGCCGCGATTGGCGATCTCCACGCCGAGGCGCAGTTCGATCTGGCGGAGGTGTTCGTCGAACGGCCCGCACAGGTTGGCGAGGCGTTCGACATCGTCGGGTTCGAGGAGGAAATCGTGCTGGATGCTCATGCGACGACAGGGTAGCGCGGGAGGGCGTCGCGGTCATCCGGTGGGTCGCTTGGATGCGCCCCGACCTGACACACTATCCGGGATCGGCGCAGCTTGACGCAGGCGCGTAAGGAGGAACCCGATGAGTCGCATTGCATGGAAGATCGCCGTGCCGGTCGCGCTGCTCGCGCTCGCGGCTTGCGCGCAGAAGACGCCGCAGGTGCTCGGAACGCTGGAATGGGACCGCATCACCCTGCCCGCGCCGGTGTCCGAACGCATCGCGGAGGTCGCTGCGCACGAAGGGCAGGTGGTCGCTGCGAACGACACCTTGCTGGTGCTGGAATCGGTGCGCACGCGCGCGCGGCTGGATGCGGCGAAGGCCGATGTCCAGCGCCTGCAGCACGCGCTCGACGAGTTGCGCGTCGGGCCGCGCCGTGAAGAGATCGACCAGGCGCGCGCGAAGCTCGCCGGTGCGCAGAGTGTTGCGATCAATGCGCACCAGCAACTCGAACGCGTGCGCGCGCTGGTCGCGCGGCAAGCTCTCGCACGCGCCGAACTCGACAAGGCGCGGGCCGATGCTGACGGGGCGGATGCCGGGGCGAGCGCCGCCAAGGCCGCGCTCGCGACGCTCGAAAACGGCACCCGGCCGCAGGAAGTCGCGCAGGCCGAAGCGGCGCTCGCTTCGGCGCAGGCGCAGGCGGACGCGATCGCGGTGGACCTGCAACGCATCCGCATCAGCGCGCCGCGCAGCGGACGCATCGACAGCATTCCCTACAAGCTCGGCGACCAGCCGCCCATCGGCGCGCCGCTCGCGATCCTGCTGGTCGGCGACGCGCCCTATGCGCGGGTGTACGTGCCGGAGCCGTTGCGTGCAGGTGTACGCATCGGCGAATCCGCCCGCGTTTTCGCCGCCGATGGCAAGACTGGAATCTCAGGCCGCGTGCGTACGATCCGCAGCGAGCCTAGCTTTACGCCTTACTACGCATTGAACGGCGACGATGTCTCGCGGCTGTCCTACATCGCCGAGATCGAACTCGGCAAGGATGCCGCGAACCTTCCGGCGGGATTGCCGGTGCGCGTCGAATTCGCGGCTGGTGCAACGAAATGAATGCGCCAGCGGCCGGCGTCGCGATCCGCGCGCGCGGCCTGACCAAGCGATTCGGCGAACTCGTCGCGGTCGATCGCGTGGATCTCGAAGTGCCGCGTCGCCAGGTCTACGGATTCCTTGGGCCGAACGGATCGGGCAAGTCAACGACCATCCGGATGCTGTGCGGCCTGCTGACGCCGAGCGCCGGCGATATCGAGGTGCTCGGCCTGCGTATCCCGGAGCAGGCGGAAGCTCTGCGTTGCCACATCGGTTACATGACCCAGAAGTTCTCGCTGTTCGAGGACCTCAGCGTGCGCGAGAACCTCGAATTCCTCGCTGCGATCCAGGGCGTTCCGAAGGCGACGACCAAAGCTCGCATCGACGAACTGGTCGAGCAGTACGACTTCGCCGATCGGCAGAAGCAACTCGCCGCCACGCTGAGCGGTGGCCAGAAGCAGCGCCTCGCGCTGGCATGCGCGGTGATTCACAAGCCGGAACTGTTGTTCCTCGACGAGCCGACCAGCGCGGTCGATCCGGAATCGCGTCGCGACTTCTGGGAGAAGTTGTTCGAACTTGCCGATATCGGCACGACGCTGCTCGTGTCCACGCATCTGATGGACGAGGCCGAGCGCTGCCATGCTCTGGCGATCCTCGACCACGGCGTGATGGTCGCGAACGGCACGCCGGCCGAGTTGACCGGCAAACTCGAAGGACGCACCTTGCTGGTCGAGGCAGCGGATCCGCGCCACGTGCAGCGCACGCTCGTCGCGGTTCCCGGCGTGCTCGGCGTCGCCCAGGTCGGCACCGCGTTGCGCGTGCTGATTGCAGCGGCGGATGCGTCGGGCGATCATGCGGCTGCGACGCGGCAGCGCATCGACGACGCGCTTGCGAAGGCCGGACAGAAGGCCGCTGTCGCCGTGGTTCCGCCGAATCTCGAGGACGTATTCGTCGCCGCGACGCACCGGGGCGAGGCAACGGCAACGGAGCGCGCGGCATGAAGCTGCGACGCCTGTGGGCGATCGTCGTGAAGGAATTGCGCCAACTGCGGCGCGATCGCATGACGGCGGCGATGATCGTCGGCATCCCGGTGATCCAGCTCACCCTGTTCGGCTACGCGATCAACACCAACGTGCGCGGGTTGCACGCGGGCATCGCCGACCAGGCCAACACCGCAGGTTCACGCGCGCTGGTCATGGACATGCTCGCGACCGACGTGGTCGAACCGGTCGCGAAGGCGGACACGCCGCAGCAACTCATGGAGATGATCCGTCGCGGCAGGATCAGTGTCGGCATCGCGATCCCGCCGGATTTCGAGCGCCGTCGCTACGAAGGTCGCGAGGCCGTGCAGATCCTCGTCGACGGCAGCGACACGGCCGTGCAGAGCGCGGTGATCCAGCTGTCGCAGGTGCCGGTGAACGGTTCCGTTCCGGCTCCGATCACGAGCGCATCGCGCGTGCCGGCGAACAGCACGCCGCAGACCGGGCAGGTCAGCGTGGTCGGGTTCTACAACCCCGAGCGGCGCTCGGCGGTGAACATCGTGCCGGGCCTGATCGGCGTGATCCTGACCATGACGATGGTGCTGTTCACCGGCATCGCGATCGTGCGCGAACGCGAGCGCGGCAACATGGAGCTGCTGATCGCGACGCCGCTGACCAGCGCCGAGCTGATGATCGGCAAGGTGCTGCCGTACATCGCGATCGGCTTCATCCAGACCAGCGTCGTGCTCGCACTCGGCGTATGGCTGTTCAAGGTGCCGATCCTCGGCAGTTTGCTGGATGTCTATTTGGCGGCGGGCCTGCTGATTCTCGCGAACCTCGCGCTCGGCCTGCTGATCTCGACGCGTGCGCAGTCACAGTTCCAGGCGATGCAGATGTCGTTCTTCGTGTTCCTGCCGTCGATCCTGCTGTCGGGTTTCATGTTTCCGTTCGCGGGCATGCCGAAGGTCGTGCAGTACATTTCCGAAGTGCTGCCGCTGACCCATTTCCTGCGCCTGATCCGCGGCGTGATGCTGCGCGGCGGGAGCTTGTGGGAATTGTGGCCGGATGTGCTGGCCTTGTTCGCGTTCATCGTTGTGATGATGACGCTGGCGATATTGCGGTTTCGCAAGCGGCTGGATTGATTCCCTTCCTACGGGCCGTAGGCGTAGAGCTTGGCATTCGTCACGCGGTTGTGGGCGACGAAGATCGACAGTCCGGCGATGGGCAGCTTCTCCGCGCCGCAGAACCGAATGCCAAAGGCCGCTCCGGGCGCGAGATCGCTGTTGTCGATCAGCGCCTTCGATCGCAATCGATCGACGGAAGCGCCGATGGACAAGCCGGCGGCGATGGAATGGTGCCGGCCCTTGATCACGATGGACTCCACCCGGTCGCGTCCGAGCGTTACTTCAAGCGATCCGTCATCCAGGGTGCGGGTCGGGTATGCGCCGCCGTCGTCTTCTGCAGTGCCATTGGCGATGCGCAGCGGTTTCGCGAGGAGCCTGCGCACGTTCGCCTCGCTGTCGCCGAGCCGGATACCGTGCGTCGCGATCCGGCCCTGAGGCACGCACATGGGTTGGGCAAATGCGGTGTTCCAGGCAGGACAGGCGAGGATGCATGCGAGGAAGAATCGCTTCATGGTCGGTTTTCCTGGCGCGATGGCGCAAGGGGCTCGATCGTGGTCGGGTCGAGATTCGGCAGCGATCGCAGCCACATCGCGTAATGCCCGTCCAAAGGAAGAAAAAGCGGGACCGCGAACGAGGTTTCCGGGCGACTGCGCGACACGATCACGGCCCAGCACACCTGCTTCTTTTCGGTCGGCTTGCAGCGTCCTTCGATGTCGTTGAGCCGGATCCGGCAGGTCTTGCCATAGCCCTGAAGCATGATGGCGTCGGGACTCAACGTCAGCATCGTGGCGCGAAACATCCGCATCATGATGACCAACCCGAGCGAGACTCCCGTCAGAGTGAAAGACAGCGACATCAGGAAATCCCGTGATTCCGGATGGTGGTTCGGCATCCACCCAAATGGGTCCTGCACCTGGTGCTCATACCACACGCCGCTCCAGACCCCGATCGTCAGCATCAGGACGACCAGGAAGATCCAGTTCACGGCTTTCAGGCTCTTCGAGTCGACGCGATAGACGTGGGTGCGGTTGACTGGCTGCATGCATTTCCCGGATTGCTGTGGCGCTGGCGCCGCAGGCTGTTACACAGTGATCGTGAGGCTATCGCTCATGCCGCCGAGGCGCGATTCTCCGCAACCATCACCCGTCCACGCAACGTGTTGCTCATCACTTCCGTGATCTGCACGTCCACGAACTGTCCGATCAAGCGCGCATCGCCGGCGAAGTTCACGTAGCGCATGTTTTCCGTGCGTCCCTTGAGTTCGTTCCGGTCACGCTTCGACGGACCTTCGACGAGCACCGATTGCACGCTGCCGATCATCGCTTCTGAAATCACTTTCGAGTTGGCGGTGATGGTGGCCTGCAGGCGTTCGAGGCGCGCGTGCTTTTCCGCGTGCGGCGTCTCGTCGGGCAGGGTCGCGGCCGGGGTGCCGGGGCGCGCGGAGTAGATGAAGGAGAACGACTGGTCGAAGCCGATGTCGTGGACCAGCTTCATGGTTTGCTCGAAATCGGCGTCGGTCTCGCCGGGGAAGCCGACGATGATGTCGGTGCTGATGCAGCTACCGGGCACGGCCTCGCGCAGGCGGCGCAGCTTCGACTTGTATTCGAGCACCGTGTGGTTGCGCTTCATCGCGGCAAGGATGCGGTCGGAGCCGGACTGCACCGGCAGATGGAGGTGCTTTGCCAGCTGCGGTACGTCGCGATGCGCCTGGATCAGCGCGTCGGAGAATTCCAGCGGGTGCGAGGTCGTGTAGCGGATGCGGCCGATGCCTTCGATCTGCGCGATCGCGCGGACCAGCAGCGCCAAATCGACCTTCTCGTCCGATTCGAACATCGGCCCGCGATACGCATTGACGTTCTGGCCGAGCAGATTGACCTCGCGCACGCCCTGCGCAGCAAGCTGGGCGACCTCTGCAAGGACGTCGTCGAACGGGCGGCTGACTTCCTCGCCGCGCGTGTACGGCACGACGCAGAACGAGCAGTACTTCGAGCAGCCTTCCATGATCGACACGAACGCGGTCGGGCCGTCGGCGCACGGTTCGGGCAGGCGGTCGAACTTCTCGACCTCGGGGAAGCTGATGTCGATCTGCGGCTTGCCGCTGCCGCGGCGCGCGTCGATCATCGCGGGCAGGCGGTGCAGGGTCTGCGGGCCGAACACGAGGTCCACGTAGGGCGCGCGGTGGAGGATCGCGGCGCCTTCCTGCGAGGCCACGCAGCCGCCGACGCCGATGATGACGTCGGGGTTGACCAACTTGAGCTTCTTCCAGCGGCCGAGCTGCGAGAACACCTTCTCCTGCGCCTTTTCGCGGATCGAACAGGTGTTGACCAGGATCACGTCGGCCAGGGCCACGTCGTCGGTCAGTTCCAGGCCGTGTTCGGCCGCGAGCACGTCGGCCATCTTGGCCGAGTCGTACACGTTCATCTGGCAGCCGTGGGTGGTGATGTGGAGCTTGCCGGCCATGGGGATGCATCTTGGAAGCGAAGCGACTATTGTAGCCTGCGGGAAGCCGCGCCAAGCCCATGATTTCCAAGGGGGGCGGCGGGAGCTGGGTCATGGCGCAGGGATGCCGGACAACAAGACTCCAGGGTGCGGGCAGACGATGTTCTGATGAGAGCGGGGCCGATGATCCGACGCGACCGAGCATTGTGGGCAACGATCCTGGCGCTGTGGCTGAGCGCCCCGGCTGCTGCGGGGACGTTGTATCGCTGTGTCGGCGGCGCTGACCAGGCGACGAATTATTCCAGCCGGCCGGTTCCCGGCATGACCTGCAAGCCGATCAGCTACCAGGGCGGTTCGAGCCGCGGTCATTCCCCGGTGGCATTCGGGTCGGGTGCGGCGACCCAGGCCGCCCTCGGCATCGCCCCTCCGGCGGCAGCGGCGCCGATCACCGATTCCGCGATAGCCGCATCGATCGCAATCCCGACCGCTGCAGGCGCGCCCGCGATTGCCAGGGTCGGGGCGGCTCCGGCACCGACCGGGGCGGGTTCTGGCGGTTCCGGCAGTACGCCGCACGTCGTGTTCCGCACCTCGGATGCGTCCGAGGCACTGGCGGCGCCAGTGATCCCGGCCGGGATGCACGCGCGGGTCACCCGCGGGGCGATGTACAAGTACACCAGCCGCGAGGGCGTCAGCACCTATACCAATGTCCCGCCCCCGGGCGGCGTCGGCGCGAAAGTGTTGTTCACCTACATCGAGGCCTGCTACGCGTGCAGCGTCCTGCCGGGCGTCAATTTCGGCAGGCTGGCGCTGAACACCAATGCGTATTCCACCGAAATCGCGACCGCAGCGCGCGCCTACGGGGTGGACGAGGCGCTGGTTCGCGCAATCATCCACGCGGAATCCAATTACAACCCGAATGCGGTCTCCTACAAGGGCGCCCAGGGGCTGATGCAGCTGATGCCGGGCACCGCGAGCCGGTTCGGCGTCCAGAACGCGTTCTCCGCCGCCGACAACATCAACGGCGGCGTGCAGTACCTGTCGTTCCTGTCCAAGCGTTTCAATGGCGACGTGCGGCTGGTGGCCGCGGCCTACAACGCTGGCGAAGGCAACGTGGATCGCTACGGCGGGGTGCCGCCGTTCGCCGAAACCCAGCGCTATGTCGAGCGCGTCGGCACGCTTGCCGAGCGCTATCGCGGCGCGAAGTAGTCCCGCCGGGCCTTTCCGCAGGCCCCGGAAGGCCCTCTGCAGGGGATTTTCGAGCTCGCCGGCGTTGTGGCGCACTTGGCCGTTCCGTTACACTTCGCTGTCTGCGCCGGGCCGGGGTGTTCGCGCGCGTAATCAATCACCTGTATTTCTGCGGAGAGCCGGATGGCTAACCAAGAGGTCAACACTGGCCGCCGCCGATTCCTGACCCTGACCACCGCCGTGGTCGGTGCGGTCGGCGTGGTCGGCGTGGCCGTTCCTTTCGCGCGTTCGTGGTTGCCCAGCGCCGAAGCCTTGCTGGGCGGCGCTCCGGTCGATGTCGACATCAGCAAGCTCGACGCCGAGCCGGGCATGTTCATGCGGGTGAAATGGCGCGGCAAGCCGGTATTCCTCTACAAGCGGTCGGCCGAACAGCTGGCGATGCTGCCCAGCCTGGACGCCCAGCTGCTTGATCCGAAGTCGGACAACAGCGACCAGACGCCGGCCTACGCGAAGAATGGTTACCGCTCGATCAAGCCCGAAATCGGCGTGCTGGTCGGCATCTGCACCCATCTGGGTTGCGTGCCGATCCACAAGCCCGAGGTGCAGCCGCAGCCGTTCGATCCCGAATGGAAAGGCGGATTCTTCTGCCCCTGCCATGGCTCGCGCTACGACCTGGCCGGACGCGTGTTCCAGGGCGTTCCGGCGCCGAAGAACCTCGAAGTGCCGCCGTACAAGTTCGTCGACGACAACCATCTGGTCGTGGGCACCGCCCCGGCAGGAGCCGCCTGATGTCGAGCAACGGAAACATCCTCACCCGCGCCGCCGACGGCGTGATGGGCTGGGTTACCGAGCGCGCCCCCGGCCTGATGCCGGCGTACCGCAAGCACATGACCGAGTACTACGCGCCGAAAAACTTCAACCTCTGGTACTACTTCGGTTCGCTGGCCCTGATCGCGCTGGTCAACCAGATCGTCACCGGCATCTTCCTGACGATGCACTACAAGCCGAGCGCGGCCGAGGCGTTCGCGTCGGTCGAATACATCATGCGCGACGTGCCGGGCGGCTGGCTGATCCGCTACATGCACACGACCGGCGCATCGCTGTTCTTCATCGTGGTGTACCTGCACATGTTCCGCGGCCTGATCTACGGATCCGGCAAGAAGCCGCGCGAACTGGTCTGGATCTTCGGCATGGTGATCTTCCTGACCCTGATGGCCGAGGCCTTCATGGGTTACATCCTGCCGTACGGCAACATGAGCTATCACGGCGCGCAGGTGATCATCAACCTGTTCGGCGCGATCCCGGTCGTCGGCGGCGCGCTGACGGAATGGATTCGCGGCGACTTCGTGGTCGGCGACGCGACCCTCAACCGCTTCTTCGCGCTGCACGTGGTCGCGCTGCCGCTGGTGCTGCTGCTGCTCGTGGTCCTGCACCTGGGTGCGCTGCACGAGGTCGGGTCGAACAATCCCGACGGCGTCGACATCAAGAAGAAGAAGGACGCGAAGGGCATCCCGCTGGACGGCATCCCGTTCCATCCGTACTACACGGTGAAGGACCTGTTCGGCACGGCGGTATTCCTCACCATCGCCGCGTTCATCATCTTCTTCGAACCGACCGCCGGTGGCTGGTTCCTCGAGCACGACAATTTCAGCCCGGCCAACCCGCTGGTGACCCCGGAGCACATCAAGCCTGTCTGGTACTTCACGCCTTACTACGCGATGTTGCGCTCGGTGCCGTCGTTCCTGGGCACCCAGGTCTGGGGCGTGATGGTCATGGGCGCGGCGACCCTGATCCTGTTCTTCGTGCCGTGGCTGGATCGCAGTCCGGTGAAGTCGATCCGCTACCGCCCGCTGCTCGCCAAGCTGCTGATCGCCGGGTTCGCGGCCGATTTCCTGATCCTGATGTGGCTCGGCACGCAGCCGACGACCGACACCTTGACCCGGATCGCGCAGGTACTGACCTTCCTTTATTTCGCATTCTTCATCACGATGCCCGTGTGGTCTCGCATGGGTACGTTCAAGACGGTGCCTGATCGGGTGACCATGCATGACTAAGCGTCTGTCCCTCTTCGCCCTCGTGCTGGCGGCAGTGATGCCGCTGGCCGCGTCCGCCTCGGAAGGACCCGAGACGCTCGAAGCCGGCACCCACATGAACGACCAGGCCTCGCTGCAACGCGGCGCGACCCTGTTCATGAACTACTGCTCGGGCTGCCACTCGCTGAAATTCCAGCGCTATTCGCGCATCGGCGAGGACCTTGGCCTGACCGAAGACCAGGTCGCCAAAAACTTCATCTTCACCGGTGCCAAGCCCGGCGAGCACATCAATGTCGCGATGAACCCGACCGACGCGACCGCGTGGTTCGGCAAGGCGCCACCGGACCTGTCGCTGGAAGGCCGCGCGCGCGGACCGGACTGGATCTACACCTACCTGAAGTCGTTCTACGTCGACGAATCGCGCCCGCTGGGCTGGAACAACACCTTGCTTGCGAACGCATCGATGCCGAACGTGCTGTGGCAGCTGCAGGGGCAGCAGCAGCCGGTGACCGAACCGAAGCAGAAGGACGCGCAGGGCCACGAAAAGGGCTGCGAGCGCGGCGAATACAACGGCCAGTGCATCACCGGCTTCGCGATGCAGGGCGGCCAGAAAGGCAGCATGGGCCCGCAGGAATTCGACCAGGCCGCGCGCGACATCAGCGGTTTCCTGCAATATGTGGGCGAACCCGCCCTGATCCAGCGCGAGTCCTACGGCGTCTGGGTGATCCTGTTCCTGGTGGTTTTCAGCTTCCTGGCCTATATGCTCAAACATGAGTACTGGCGCGACGTACACTGAGGCGACGATGACCCGAGGCGCTGCGCCAACGGAGTCGGTGACCGGCATGCGGTCGGTCGGGGGAAGCACGATGGCTGCGAGTCCGCGAATGCGTAACGCACTGACCTTGTTCTCCGCACGCGATTGCGTTGTCTGCCATCGGGTGCGCCTGGTTCTCGCCGCGAAAGGCGTCACCTACGACCTGATCGCGGTCGATCCGGCCAACCCGCCGGAAGACCTCGTCGACCTCAATCCGTACCACACGGTGCCGACCCTGGTCGATCGCGACCTCGTGCTGTATGCCGCCTCGGTGGTCACCGAATACCTCGATGAGCGCTACCCGCATCCGCCGCTGATGCCGGTCGATCCGCTCTCGCGCGCCCGCCTGCGGCTGGCGATGCTGCGCATGGAACACGAATGGGTGCCGCACGTGCAATCGATCCAGCACGGCACCAAGGTGCAGGCCGAAGGCGCCCGCAAGCGCCTGCGCGAACTCGTGATCGCCGCGCTGCCGCTGTTCAAGGCCAGCAAGTTCTTCCTCAATCCCGAGATGAGCCTCGCCGACTGCGCGATGGCGCCGATCGTGTGGCGCCTGCCGACGCTGGGCATCGTGTTGCCGAAGGAATGCAAGCCGATCGAGGATTACGGGATGCGCATCTTCCGCAACCCGGGCTTCCTGCGCAGCCTCACTCCCGAGGAACGCGTGCTCCGCGAGATCGCGCTGTGATCGCGGTCCTTGCGCTGCATCCGTGAGTACCGATACGCCGAAAATGACGTCCAACCGCCCGTATCTGATCCGGGCGGTGTACGAGTGGATCAACGACAACGGCATGACCCCGTACCTGCTCGTGGATGCGAACCATTCCGGCGTGGTCGTGCCGGTGCAGGCGATCAAGGACGGACGCATCGTGCTCAACGTTGCCGCGCGCGCGGTGACCCAACTCAGCCTCGGCGACAAGGAAATCCATTTCCTCGCGCGCTTCGGCGGGGTCAGCCAGTCGGTGCGGGTGCCTGTCTCGGCGGTCCAGGCCGTGTATGCCCAGGAAAGCGGGCAGGGCATGGCCTTGCCGGAGGAAGCGCCGGGCCAGTCCCTGTCGTCTTCGCATCCTGCCGCTGCTGAACACGACGATCCGGACGGACCGCCCGATGCGGCTCCCCCGGCAGGCGACAACGCCCGCCGCGGCGCGCATTTGCGCATCGTGAAGTAGAGTCGTTGTATGGTGCTGCGTATGGGCAACGGTCAGGGGCGTTGACCATCGGCGGCAGACCGTTTTTTGTTGGGGATTGCGTTATCTTTGGACACTGCTGGGCGGCGCCTGCGCGCCCGCGGAACGATCAACGCGTACGGGATGGAAGGGGAAGGGCATGAAACTCGTATTTCCGAATGGCGAGCATCCGCAGGTGCTGCTGAATCCCGGCGTCAACCGGATCGGCTCGGCGCGCGACAACACCGTCGTCCTCGATCGTCCCGGCATCGCGCCGGTGCATTGCGAGATCCATGAGAGCGGCATCGGCGTGAACCTGCAGGTTCCCCCTGGCGGTGGCGCAGTGATGGTCAACGACAAGCCAGTGCGCGAGATGATCGCGCTGCGTGCGGGCGACACCATCGGCATCGGCAGCATCATTGCCCGCGTCGCCGCGATGGACGCTCCGCGCGCGGTAGCGCCCGGTGCCGGGCAGGGTTCGTTCGATCCAGGCGCGGACGCGGACAGTGGCGCGACCCGCATGCGTATGGCGGTACCGAAGTTCATCCTGCGCGGCGTCTCCGGTCCGGTGTTCGGCAAGATGTACCCGGTGGCGGGTCCGACCGTGATCGGCCGCGCGCCGGAATGCGGCATCCCGGTGACGGTGGACGAGATTTCGCGACGCCATGTCGAGCTCAAGCCGGTCGCGGACGGACTGTCGGTCGAGGATCTCGGTTCGGCGAACGGCACCTACATCAACGGCCAGCGCACCCAGAAAGGATTCATGAAGCCCGGCGACGAACTGCGCCTGGATGCGGTGCGCTTCATCCTCGTCGCGCCGGGGCAGGAGGTCGCGGCAACGCGCAAGCTCGATGCGGCCGGTTCCACGGCAGCCAGCGGCTCCGGCGGCAGCGGCAAGGTGATCGGCATCGTGGTCGCGGTCGTGGCGATCGCCGCGATCGTTGCCTTCGTGATGATGCGTTGAGCGAGCCCGGCTAGGCGGCGCCGGCTTTGCCCGGCATCAGGCGCTCGCTGCCGACGCTGGTACCCCGAACCGCAGCGACAGGTCGACCGCGCGCACGTGCTTGGTCAGCGCGCCGACCGAAATGCAATCCACGCCCGTGCGGGCGATCGCGGCAACCGTATCGAGATCGACGCCGCCGGAGACTTCCAGCGGCACCCGGCCGTCCGCGCGCCGCACTGCCTCGCGCAGGTCGTCGGCGCCGAACTCGTCGATGAGGATGCGTTCGGGCCTTGCATCCAGCGCCTGGTCGAGTTCGGCAAGGTTTTCCACTTCCACGATCAGCGGCACGCCCGGATGCCGCGCGCGTGCATGCTGCACGGCCGCGGCCAGCGATCCCGCGGCGAGGATGTGGTTTTCCTTCACCATCATCGCGTCATACAGGCCCAGCCGGTGGTTGCTGCCGCCACCGGCGCGGACCGCGTATTTTTGCGCGAGGCGCAGGCCGGGCAGGGTCTTGCGGGTATCCAGGATGATTGCCCGGGTGCCGCGCACGGCATCGACGAAACGCGCGGTGACCGTGGCGGTCGCCGACAGCGTCTGCAGGAAATTCAGCGCGGTGCGCTCGCCGCTCAGCAGCGCGCGCGAACGTCCATGCAGGCGGCACAGGACCGTGCCGGCGACGACATGCGAGCCCTCGGCGATGTCCCAGTCGATCCGGGCGCTGGCATCGAGCGCGCGAAAGGCGGCATCGAACCAGGGTCGCCCGGCGATCACCGCGGCATCCTGCTTGCAGATCACGTAGGCCTGCGCGGGGCCGTCTGGCAGCAGATCGGCGGTGACATCGCCCTGGCCGATGTCCTCGGCGAGCGCATGGGCGACGTCGGCCGCGACGAGGGTCGGATCGGGTGGTTGCAGGGATGTCTTCATGTCGTCAAGCATACCGGCGGAAAGCTCAGGCGCGTTTGACCTGTGCGGCATCGGCACGCAATTGCGCGAGTACCTGGGACAGTGCGCGCTGCAGCAGTTGGGTGTTTTCGAGGACGCTGGCGACGCCGGTTTCGATCGCCTGGGCAAGGTCTTCCGGGCGACGCTCGGAGACCTTCAGGCCATTGCGGTTCACGAACAGGCAGCGTCCCGAATACGGGCTGATCCACGACAGCCGCGCGCGCTCGCTGCCTTTCGCGTTGTCGTCGAAGGAGAACCAGGTGCCGGGTCGCAGCGTGCGCACGCGCGCAAGCAGTTCGGGGTTCACGTTCTGCGGCAGTGGCTGTTCCTCGATGCTGCCGGGATCGGCAGCGAGTGCGCCGGGAGCATTGGCGGCAGGCGGCTCGGTCTCGATGAAAGCCGGCGCGGGCAAGTCGCCCATGCGATAGCGCACGTATTGCTGCAACTCGTTGACGAGCTGCTTGATCTCGCTGTCCTGGTACGCCACGGTCGCCAGGCCCTGCCGCAACTGCACTTCCATGACCGGCAGCAGGGCGCGCAGGCGCAATTGTTCGACCCGGTCGTTGCCGGCTGCCGCGCACCAGACCAGCGATTCGGCGAAGCCCAGCGCTTCGCGATAGGCCTGCGATTCCGGCCCCTGGCGCAGCCACAGCAATACGAGGCAGTTCATCCACGGACGGGTGACGAGGTAACGGACCCAGGTCGGTACCGGGGCGCTGGCGACGATCGTCGTCAGTGCCTGGTGGACCTGCCGGCGCGCCTGCCACAGGCGTTCGCGCCCTGCATGGGCCTCGACGGCGCGCTGTTCGGCGAGTTCGGAGCGGCGGCGCTGCTGCTCGAGCTGGGAACGCAGCTGCGCGACGGTGCGATCGAAATCCTCGCTGCTGTCGCTGCTCGCGATCTTCTGCAGGGAATCCTGCAGGTCGCCGAGCGAACGTTCGTCCGGGTCCACGCTCGGACACCAGCCGACCGCGTTCTCGCCCACCAGGTCGAGCAGCTGGCGCAAGGGATGGTTGTTCTCGGCCAACAGGCCCGGATGGCGCAGCGAGGCGCGCATCACCGGCAGCAACAGGGTCTGCATCACCGGCTGCATCGCCTGCGGCACGCTGTGATCGTTCGCGAGGGCGTCGAACACGCGCCCGACGATGTCGACGGTCGCGGCCTGCTGCGGCGTCGGCGGCACGCCATCGTCCGCGTAGCGCGCTTCGGCCAGCAATTGCGCGGCCAGCATGCGCGGCGGCAGTGGTTCGGCGGCCTTGGGCCGGGTCCGCAAACGGGTGAGCGCGTGGTCCATGACTTCGGCCGCGGGCCGGGTTCTCTTGGCTTGCGACTGCTGCGGGGACGTCGTCGCTGCATTCGCCTCGAGGTCGCGGATCAGCAGCGCGCGCAATGCGAGCAGCAGGTCGACATCCTGCGACGTGAGCCCGGACGCCGCCATCGGAGCTCCGACCGGTGCGTCCTCTTCCTGCTGCTGTTCCGTGTAGTGCGGGGTCTGCGGCTGCGCGTCGCTGCGCTGTTGCGCGGCATGCTGGCGGCTCTGGCTGGGACCAGGTATCGGCGGCACGTTGACGGCAGCGAGCCGAGCGTTCATTTCCGCGTATGCGGGCTCGAGCGCGCCGAGAACCTGGCGCTCGAACAACTTGTAAAGGACCAGCCGCGTGTGCAGGTCGATTTCCAGCATGGCCGATGCGTCGCGGAACGCCTTGCCGATCTGCAGCGGACCGAGCGGGTTGCGCTGCGCGTCCAGGCCGACTTCGCCGAGCAGCCAGCTGACTCGCAGGTTCAGTGCGTGCAGGGCGGCCGACGACCGCTGCGCGACGCGCGTGGCCATGCTGTCGACCGCGAGTTCTTCCTCCAGCTGTTCCGGCGCAACCAGCGACAGCTGCGCATGCAGCGGATGCGCGGACTCGACGGGTTTCGCATCGGACTGGCCGAGCAGGGCAAGGAAGCGCTCATGGACTGCGCCGCGCTGGCGGCGGCATTCGCGCAAAGCATCGAAATAGTGCTGCTGGGCTTCGCCGGAGTGGGCATTCTCGCCCATTTCGAACAGGGTATCGTCGAGCGCGTCGAACAGCGCCGTCACCGGCTCGCGCAGGCGCGCACGCAGGCTGTCGAGCAGTTCGCGCATCATGCGCGCGGCTTGCGCCGGCGCAGGGCGTACGCTCTCGTCACTCATGGTGAGTCGGATCGGATCGAGGCTGTCACGGGGGAGACGCCACGCGGGGAGTATCTGAGAGCTTATGCACGTCAGGCAGGAAAATTTGTGACCTGGCCTGAGGAAATGGATTCGTCCGGCAACAACACGGGAATGCCATCGTCGATACGGTAGAACAGCTTGCGGTCGCGCGTGATGAGGCCCTCGGTCAACGGTTCGGCTTGCACACTGCCATCCGCGCGCCTCAGACTGCCGGTGGCAATCGCGCGATTGATCGCTTCAAGTTCGTGCGCCTGCAACGTCAGCAGCGGCTGGCGGGTGCTCGGGCAGCACAGGATGTCGAGCAATCGGCGATCCATGATCGGGTTTCCGTTCGTGCTGCCAGAGGTCGGCAGCAACCGTATCTGTCGGGCCGATATTGTATTCACTGGCGGGCATTTACAACACATTTCTCAACTCAACTGGATGCATGGGACGTACGCTATGGCCAATCCGACCGCAACGCCCCTCATCGGCGTCGTCATGGGATCACGCTCTGACTGGGACACGATGCAGCACGCCAGCGCGCGACTGGATGCGCTCGGCATCGCGCACGAAGTGCGCATCGTATCGGCCCACCGCACGCCCGACCTGTTGTTCGACTATGCCGAACACGCCGTCGCGCGCGGCTTGCGCGCGATCATCGCCGGCGCCGGCGGAGCCGCCCACCTGCCAGGCATGCTCGCCGCGAAGACGCGCGTGCCGGTGCTCGGCGTGCCGGTGCAGTCGAAGGCGTTGAGCGGGCTCGATTCGCTGCTGTCGATCGTGCAGATGCCGGCCGGCGTACCGGTGGCGACGTTCGCGATCGGCGCTGCCGGCGCTGCCAATGCGGCGCTGTTCGCGGCCGCCTTGATCGCCCACGACGACGATGCCGTGCGTGCAGCGCTCGATGCGTTCCGCAGCCGGCAGACCAAGGACGTGCTCGACCATGCCGATCCGCGCGTCGCGGTGGAGCCACACAACGCATGAATACGGTCGGCATCCTCGGCGGCGGCCAGCTCGCGCGCATGCTCGCATTGGCGGGCGCACCGCTCGGGCTGCGTTTCCTCGTCCTCGACGCCGCTGCCGATGCCTGCGCCGCGCAATGCGCGCCGTTGCTGCGCGCGGACTACCACGACCTCGACGCACTTGCCGCGTTCGCGGCGCGCGTCGATGTCACCACGTTCGACTTCGAAAACGTGCCTGCCGACAGCGCGCACTGGATCGCCGAGCGCGTGCCCGTGTTTCCGAATCCGCGCGCGCTTGCGGTCGCCCAGGACCGCCTCGCGGAGAAATCATTGTTCCGCGAGCTCGGCATCGCGGTGCCGGAGTTCGCCGACGTGGATTCGCGCGCCGCGCTCGATGCGGCCATCGCGCGCATCGGCACGCCCTGCATCCTCAAGACCCGGCGGCTGGGCTACGACGGCAAGGGACAATTCCGCATCAAGAGCGCGGGACTCGGGGAAGCGACAGCCGATGACGCGTGGGATGCATTGGGCGCGCAGGCGGAAACGGTTGGTCTGATCCTGGAGGCGTTCGTGCCGTTCCAGCGCGAGATCTCGGTGGTCGCGGTGCGTTCGCGCAGCGGCGAGTTCCGCACCTGGCCGCTGACCGAGAACTGGCACGATCACGGCATCCTGGCGGCGAGCCTGGCTCCGGCGACGGTGGACGCGACCCTCGCGGAGAAGGCGATCGCGCATGCGCGAGCGGTCGCCGAATCCCTCGACTACGTCGGCGTGTTCGCGCTGGAATTGTTCCTCGACGATGGCGAACTGCTCGCCAACGAGATGGCGCCGCGCGTGCACAACTCCGGGCACTGGACCATCGAAGGCGCCGAGACCTCGCAGTTCGAGAACCACCTGCGCGCGGTGCTCGGCCTGCCGCTCGGCAGCACCCGCATGGTCGGCCACGCCTGCATGCTCAACTGGATCGGCGAACTGCCGGACGCGAATGCGGTGCTGTCCGATCCCTGCGGGCACTGGCACGATTACGGCAAGTCGTCGCGCGAGGGTCGCAAGGTCGGGCATGCGACGCTGCGCGCGGATACGAGCGATGCCTTGGCGGAATCCCTGCAGCGCGTAGGCGCGGCGCTCGGGCGCGAGGAACAGGTCGCCGGACCGATCGCGCGCCTGCAGGCCTGATCGGGCGTCTAGCGCCGGATCGGCGTCTCAGCTGCAGGTCGTCCGCTCGTTGTTGCACCAGGTGTCGGTCCAGCCTTCCAGCTTGCCGTGGCGGACCTTGATGTACTTGCCCTGGCAGCTGAGCACCTGGGTCGGGGCGCTGTCCTCGTCCTTGATCCGCAACAACACTTTCCCGACCGCGGCGGGCTTGTCGCGCAGCATGGTGCCGCTGCCGGTCGCGAGTTCGCTCACGCCGAGCTTGCTGACGTGGACCCAGCCGATCTTGTCGAAGACGGTGCGGCTTCCGCCTTTGGCATTGTCGTCGATGGTTTCGGCATGGTCGATCGACAACCAGTCGCCGCGTTGGCCGGTCGCATGCACCGACGTCCAGTCGCCATCCGGCTTGAGCACGCCGACCACGGTCGCGCTGGAGGCCGGGCTGGATCGGACGTTCAGACCCTGCGGATCGGGATCGGTGACATTGAGTTCGACATCACAGCTGGACAATCCATCCGGCAACACAGGCAGCTTGGCGGCCTTGCCGGCGCACAAGCACGTTGCAGGAATGAGGACGGCGACCAGCAGGACGTAACGCATCGTTGCTCCACTCGGATCCGGAAATGGAAAGGCCGGGCATCGCCCGGCCTTTCGACGGGAGGACGCGGACCTTACCCCATGTTCTTCGAGGCGAAATCCCAGTTCACGAGGTTCCAGAACGCCTCGACGTATTTCGCGCGCGCGTTGCGGTAGTCGATGTAGTACGCGTGTTCCCAGACGTCGCAGGTCAGCAGCGGCTTGTCGCTGCCGGTGATCGGGGTCGCGGCGTTGGAGGTGCTGACGATCGCGAGGGTACCGTCGGCGCGCTGCACCAGCCAGGCCCAGCCGGAACCGAAGGTGCCGATCGCGGACTTGGTGAATTCCTCCTTGAATGCGGCGAACGAACCGAACGCCTTCGCGATGCCTTCGGCCAGCTTGCCCTTCGGCTCGCCGCCGCCGTGCGGGGACAGGCTGTTCCAGTAGAACGTGTGGTTCCAGATCTGCGCGGCGTTGTTGAACATGCCGCCCTGCGACTTCCTGACGATGCTTTCGAGGTCGGCATCGGCGAACTCGGTGCCGACGATCAGCTTGTTGAGGTTGTCCACGTAGGTCTGGTGGTGCTTGCCGTAGTGGAAGTCCAGGGTCTCGGACGAAATATGCGGTTGCAGTGCGTCGCGGGCGTAGGGCAGGGCTGGCAATTCGATCGACATGGCGGCTCCTTAGGTAATGGCGACGGGGCGTCACAGCCCCGCAGGGATTACAATTCTAGCAGTCGGCGCGGGCCTTGCCGTGCGCCATGAGGACGCAACGCGGGGTTGCCATGCCCGCAGAACGGAGAGACAGGATGAACGTGATGGAACGGATCAGGACCGAGGTCGAATCGCACCCGATCGTGCTGTACATGAAAGGCACCCCGCAGTTCCCGATGTGCGGGTTCTCGAGCCGCACCGTGCAGGCGCTGAAGGAATGCGACGCCCAGTACCACGCGGTCAACGTGCTGGAGGACCCGGAAATCCGCGCCAGCCTGCCGCGCTACTCCGACTGGCCGACCTTCCCGCAGTTGTTCATCAACGGCGAACTGATCGGCGGCTGCGACATCGCGCTCGAATTGCACGCGAGCGGCGAACTCAAGCGCATGGCCGCCGAGGCGCAACGCGCGTGACTGCGGTGGCGGGCGATGCCGTTGTGCCTGCTGGCGCCGGCGCGCTTGCGGGTCGCGCGATCCTGATCGCCGGCGCGAATGGTGCGCTCGGCGATGCGGCGGCGCGCGCCTGCGCGGCAGCCGGCGCGACCGTCGTACTGCTCGGCCGGCGCGTGCCGAAGCTGCAGCGCCTGCACGACGCGCTCGCCGCGATCGGGCCGCAGCCCGCGATCTACCCGCTCGACCTGCTCGGTGCGACCCCGGCCGACTATGCCGAAATGGCGATGCGGATCGGCGACGAACTCGGCCGCCTCGACGGCGTGCTGCATGCCGCCGCCGAGTTCCAGGGGCTGACGCCGCTGCAGAACACCGATCCTTCGGAGTTCGTCAACGCGCTGCACGTCAACGTCGGCGCGCCGTTCCTGCTCACCCAGGCCTGCCTGCCGCTGCTGCGCAAGGCTCCCGACAGCGCGGTGGTGTTCGTGATGGACGACCTGCGGCGGGTCGGCCGCGCGTACTGGGGCGGCTATGGCGTCGCCAAGTTCGCACTGCAGGGATTGATGCGCGTGCTCGCCGATGAACTGGAGAGTTCATCGGTCCGGGTCGCCGCGCTGCAGCCGAGTCCGATGCAGACGCCGTTGCGCACGAAAGCCTTCATGACCGAAATGCCGGGCACCTGGCCGGAGGCGAGCGCGTATGCCGGGGCCTGCGTG
>JBBQHA010000022.1:0-33445 GCA_038323475.1 Lysobacterales bacterium | reverse complement strand
CAACTATTTTCGAGTTGAGAGCGTTCTTGAGTGACTGCAACTGTTTGGAGACAGAACGAAGGTCATGGAGCAACGCTTCGATCTCGTCCGCTTGCAGGTAGCCAAATCGTTCTGCCAATAAAAGCTGCGTTTCGGTTTCAGCGAGAGACCCCGCAGCCCTGGACAAAAATCTCTGGTAATCCTTCGTGGAATTCCGTGCATTGCCCTCGGCGATGCACGCAGGAATGGATACGGCAGCGCGCCGGACTTGGGACGTCAAGCCAAATCGCTCGTCCGCGGGAAACTGCCCCGTCACTGTGTAGACGGGCTCGGCCAACGCCATCGCAGCCTGCCAAACCCGCAATTCGCGAAAGTCCGATGTCACGCTTGCCCCGTTCCCTGTTCCCTGTTCCCTGTTCCCTTCTCTGCATACACCGGGTACTTCCTGCACTGCGCCGTCACCAACCCACGCACCCGCGCAATCACCGCCTCATCCGCCGGCGCATCCAGTACGTCGCAGATCCAGTTCGCGAGGTCGATGCAATCCTGTTCGAGGTAGCCGCGCGTGGTCACCGCAGGGGTGCCGATGCGCAGGCCCGAGGTCACGAACGGCGAGCGCGGGTCGTTCGGCACGGCGTTCTTGTTGACGGTGATGTGCGCCTTGCCGAGCGCGGCTTCCGCATCCTTGCCGGTCAGCTCGCGGCCGATCATGTCGACCAGGAACAGGTGGTTCTTCGTGCCGCCGGACACGATGTTGACGCCGCGCGCGATGAAGGTTTCGGCCATCGCCTGTGCGTTCTTCACGACCTGCTTCTGGTAGGCGGCGAATTCCGGCTCCAACGCTTCCTTGAACGCGACCGCTTTCGCCGCGATCACATGCATGAGCGGACCGCCCTGGATGCCCGGGAACACGATGCTCTGCAGCTTCTTGACGAGTTCCTCCGACGCGCCCTTCGCGACGATGATGCCGCCACGCGGTCCACGCAGGGTCTTGTGGGTGGTCGATGTGACGACGTGCGCGTGCGGCAGCGGGCTCGGGTAGACGCCCGCCGCGATCAGGCCGGCAACGTGCGCCATGTCGACGAAAAAGATCGCGCCGACGCTGTCGGCGATCTGCCGCATGCGCGCCCAGTCGACGACCTGCGAATACGCACTGAAGCCACCGACCAGCATCTTCGGCTTGTGTTCGTCCGCGAGCGCCTGCATGGCGTCGTAGTCGATCATGCCTTTCGCGTCGACGCCGTACTGCACCGCGTGGAACAGCTTGCCGCTGATGTTGACCTTCGCGCCATGCGTGAGGTGACCTCCGTGCGCGAGCGACATGCCGAGAATCGTGTCGCCCGGCTGCAGCAGCGCGAGGTACACCGCCTGGTTCGCCTGCGAGCCCGAATGCGGCTGGACGTTTGCGTAATCGGCATCGAACAGCCGCTTCACGCGCTCGATCGCGAGCCGTTCGGCCACATCGACGAATTCGCAACCGCCGTAGTAGCGCTTGCCCGGATAGCCTTCGGCGTACTTGTTGGTCAGCACGCTTCCCTGCGCCTCAAGCACGCGCGGGCTCGCGTAGTTTTCCGACGCGATCAGCTCGACGTGGTCTTCCTGGCGCTGGCGCTCGTTCGCGATGGCCTGCGCGAGTTCGGGGTCGTAACCTTCGATGCGGCTGTCGCGGGGGAACATCGGCTGGCCTTGGTCGCTGTGGGCAAGACGCAAAGTGTAGCGTTGACGCGGCTTTGCAGCCACAAGCGGTAGCGCCGGGGGCGCGCTTGCGGGATAATCGGGGCCATTCCAAGACCTGTCCGGTCGCCCGCCCCGCGGGCCGGCCTTGTCATCCTGCGGAGCCCCACAATGCAATACATCTACACCATGATCGGCGTGTCCAAGATCGTGCCGCCGAAGCGGCAGATCATCAAGGACATCTCGCTGTCGTTCTTCCCGGGCGCCAAGATCGGCCTGCTCGGCCTCAACGGCGCGGGCAAGTCCACCGTGCTGCGGATCATGGCCGGCATCGATACCGATTTCCTCGGCGAAGCGCGGCCGCAGCCCGGCATCAAGATCGGCTACCTCGAACAGGAGCCGCGCCTGAATCCGGAACACACCGTGCGCGAAGCGGTCGAGGAAGGCGTCGGCGAACTGCTGCATGCGCAGGAAATGCTCGACAAGGTGTACGAGGCGTACGCCGAGGAAGGCGCGGACTTCGACAAGCTCGCTGCGCAGCAGCAGCGCCTGGAGGCGATCCTTTCCGCCGGCAATGCCGAGACCCTCGAACACCAACTCGAAATCGCCGCCGACGCGCTGCGCATCCCGCCATGGGATGCCAACGTGGGCAAGCTGTCGGGCGGCGAGAAGCGCCGCGTCGCGCTGTGCCGGCTGCTGCTGTCGAAACCCGACATGCTGCTGCTCGACGAACCGACCAACCATCTCGACGCCGAGTCGGTCGAATGGCTGGAACAATTCCTCGCCCGCTTCCCCGGCACCGTCGTCGCGGTCACCCACGACCGTTATTTCCTCGACAACGTCGCCGAGTGGATCCTCGAACTCGACCGCGGCCGCGGCATTCCGTGGAAGGGCAACTACACCGCGTGGCTGGAACAGAAATCCGAACGCCTCAAGCTCGAGGAGTCGCAGGAGAAGTCGCGACAGAAAGCGCTGGCCAAGGAACTCGAATGGGTCCGCCAGAACGCCAAGGGCGGCCGCAGCAAGGGCAAGGCGCGCCTGCAGCGATTCGAGGAACTGAATTCGGTCGAATACCAGAAGCGCAACGAGACCAACGAACTATTCATCCCGCCCGGCGAGCGCCTCGGCGACAAGGTGATCGAGCTCAAGAACGTCAGCAAGTCGTTCGGCGACCGCATGCTCATCGACGATTTGTCGCTCACGATCCCGCCCGGCGCGATCGTCGGCATCATCGGCCCGAACGGCGCCGGCAAGTCGACCCTGTTCTAGCTGATCATCGGCCAGGACAAGCCGGACAAGGGCGAAGTCGTCATCGGTCACACGGTGAAGGTCGCCTATGTCGACCAGAGCCGCGAGAAGCTCTCCGGCGACAAGAACGTCTGGCAGGAAGTCTCCGGCGGCGCCGACATCATCACCATCGGCAAGGTCGAGATCCAGTCGCGCGCGTACATCGGACGCTTCAACTTCAAGGGCGGCGACCAGCAGAAACTGGTCGGCACGCTGTCGGGCGGTGAACGCGGCCGTTTGCATCTCGCGAAGACGCTGCTGCAGGGCGGCAACGTGCTGCTGCTCGACGAACCGTCCAACGACCTCGACATCGAAACCCTGCGCGCGCTCGAAGATGCGCTGCTCGAGTTCCCCGGCTGCACGATGGTGATCTCGCATGACCGCTGGTTCCTCGACCGCATCGCGACCCACATCCTCGCGTTCGAAGGCGATTCGCACGTCGAATTCTTCCAGGGCAATTACCGCGAATACGAGGAAGACAAGCGCCGCCGCCTCGGCGAGGAAGGCTCGCAGCCGCATCGGTTGCGGTACAAGGCGCTGAAGTGACGCATCGGCCCGCTCGGTTTGCGAGCGGCTTTGCCGATGCGTCGTCCCGAACGCAGTGAGGGATCTGCTTTGCGTTGTTGCGTTGCGAAGACATGAAACAAATCCCTCGCTGCGCTCGGAATGACATTGTCTGAGGCGACCTGCATGACCTTCATCACGGCTCTTCGAGATCGCTGGTCCGACGCAAACACCCTCGTCTGCGTCGGCCTCGACCCCGAACCATCGAAATTCCCGGCGCATCTCAACGACGATCCCGACGCGGTGTTCGCGTTCTGCCGCGCGATCGTCGATGCGACCGCGGACCTCGTGTGCTGCTTCAAGCCGCAGATCGCGCACTTCGCAGCGCTCGGCGCGGAGGGCGCGCTGACCCGGCTGATCGCGCACATCCACGCTGCGCATCCGGGTGTGCCGGTGATCCTCGACGCGAAGCGCGGCGACATCGGCAGCACCGCGCAGAACTACGCGATCGAGGCGTTCGACCGCTACGGTGCGGACGCGGTGACCGCGAATCCCTACCTCGGCCGCGACTCCGTGCAGCCCTTCCTAGACCGCAAGGATCGCGGCGTGGTGATCCTGTGCCGCACGTCGAATCCGGGCGCCGGCGATTTCCAGGATCTCGACGTCGGCGGACGCCCGCTGTTCAAGCGCGTCGCCGAAGCCGTCGCCAACGACTGGAACGGCAACCGCAACTGCATGCTCGTGGTCGGCGCAACCTGGCCGGAACAACTGCGCGACGTGCGCACGATCGTCGGCGACATGCCGTTGCTGATCCCCGGCATCGGCGCACAGGGCGGCGACGTCGAAGCGGTGGTGGCGAACGGCCGCACCGCGGATGGCAGCGGGCTTGTCATCAGCTCCTCGCGCGCGATCCTGTACGCATCGAACGGCGCGGATTTCGCCGAGGCCGCGCGGTTAACTGCGCTGGAATTGCGCGATACGATCAATCGCTATCGTTAGGTATCCCATCGATGGCGCAATTGATCAGGGGGTTCGCCGGTTGCATCATGTTGATGGCGGCCATCGTTAGCTGCTCGGCCCCCAAAGTGAAGTCGCCCTCTGACATGGGAGTTCGTTCTTCCGCGTCGACATGGAAGAAAACACTGTGCTATCGATCGGCGCACGACGAGGCTGCACGTCTCGCGGGCAGGGGAGCGGTTGACTGCGGCTTGCGACATCTCGGGAAGCATGAACCCGGGAAAGAAGGTGTCGAGGCACGCGCGCGGGAGGTCGTTGCGCAAAGCAGAAACTTTGTCTTCGGAGCTGAAAACATTGCCACGGGGGGTGGCGCCACCTGCGGCATTGTGGTCAAGTCAGTTGATGGGCAGCTTTGGTCAATGGACTACGGCGACGCCTATATTCACAGCGACGAATCGCGTGCGATGCTGACCGTGTCGCGTTGCGAAAGCATCGCATTCGATCCAGCTGGTGTTGGCGTCACCTTCAGCTTCAGCGGTGGGCTTTTCAGCTTGAATGGTTGCGTTTCAGCACCCGAAATCACCAAGTCGATCATTGCTCGACGCGCATCAGGTCATTGATTCGATGCACCGGGTTGATCAGCTTCGCGCACGCACCCATGCACGCGGGGCGGCAACGGCATAGTGCGCCCATAGCGCGATCCACAATACCCAGCGCATCGGCACTGATGTATGCGCCGCCTCGAACTTGCCGAAATAACGCCACAGCCCGCGATGCTTCTGCCACTCGACCCATAGCGGCCGGCGTCGGCTGGACACCCCACGCAGGTGGGTTACCCGCACGTCGTTCGCGATGCAGACCGCGAACCCTGCGTCGCGCACGCGCCGGCACAGGTCCAGGTCCTCGGCATGCAGGCGATAGCCCGCATCGAAGCCGCCGACCTGGGCGAATACTACCGTCGGCATCATCAGCATCGCACCCGACAGCGCGTCCACGCGTTGCAGGGCGCTGCCATCGCTGCCGACATGCAGCGCTCCGCGCGCACCGCCCGCGAAGAGTATCTTGCGCAGCGAAGGTTCGCGTCGGCGCACGGCCGCGTCCTCGACGCCTTGCGCATCGATCTGCACGCAGCCGATCGCGCCAAGCTTCGCCACTCCGTTCGCGTGCGTGAGCAGCCGCGCGAACGTATCGGGCTCGACCATGCAATCCGGATTCACGAACGCGATCCACGGTTGCCTGCAATCCATCGCGCCGTTGTTGCACGCAGTCGCGAAGCCGGGATTCTCCGGATCGACGCGCAAGGTGACGCGCGGCTCGCCCGTAGCGAATGGCATCGCGCGAGCGACGGTGTCGTCGTCGGAACCGTTGTCGATCAACACGATCTCGGCGATCTCCGGCGCGGCTAGCAGGCGTTGCAGGCAATCGGTGATCGTCGTCGCATTGCAGTGGGAGACGACGACCGCGCGGATGCTGCCGGCGCCTTTCGTCACAGGTGGTCGTCCGTTGGTGTTCCGCCCGGCCGCAGCGTGCGCCGAAGCGCATCGAGTTCGGCCTCGAGTTCGGCGATGCGCCCGCCTGCGGCGATGCCCTTGCGCACCTCGGAGTTGTAGTGCGCGTAGACGCTTTCCTGCGCATCGCCATACAGCGACAGCGCTGGAAGTCCGTCCAGCGCATCGGCGCTGCGCGCGCACGCGGCGACGTAGTACAGCGGAGGATAGGCGAGTCCTTCGCGCAGGGCTTCGCCATCCTGCACGCTGGCCTGCACGCCTCCGGCAGCGCCGTCGAGCGCCCACAGCGCCGACTGGAACAGCAGCTTCTGAGCGTATAGACGCCGCACCGGAAAGCGGGCCGCGAGCAGCGCCTCGAACTCTTCGCGATGCAATTCGCGCACATGGAACGGATTCGGTTCGGCGCCCGCGTTGTAGTGCAGCTTGTCGGGCGTGGAGACCAGCAGCACGCCATCGTCGGCCAGCAACCGCGCGAAGCCATCGAGCAGGCGTTCCTGCGCTTGCACATGTTCGAGCGTCTCGAAGCTCACGACCAGGTCGAAGCTGCGGTCCGGCAACGCGTCGAGTGCGGTGACGTCGGCCCGCATGTAGCGCAGGTTCGCGTGCGCGCCATAGCGCGCCTGCGCATGCGCGATGGTCGCCGCGTCGATATCGACACCGGTGACTTGCGTGGCGACCTGCGCGAGTTGCGCGCTGCCGTAGCCTTCACCGCATGCGGCATCGAGCACGCGTTTGCCATGGGCCAGCCCGCGCGCGAACGCATAGCGATGCCAGTGCTCATAGCTGATTTCGCGCACGCACTCGGGCGTGAAGCGTTCGCCGGTGAATGGGAGTGTGTGGTCGCTCATGTCCTGGTCTCTCGGTGTGCGCGGAGACTGCGCTTGCGCAAGCCTGCGCACGATGCGCTCGCGCAACGGGCGCAACGGGTCGGCGCGGATGAAGTCCGCCACAAGCTGTCCGTAGTCCGGCCATCGCGCGAGCAGGCGGCGCATGTTCTCGCCGCCGGGATGCTCGCCCAATGGACCGAACGATGCATTGCCCGTGTGCACGACATAGGCGTCGTCGCAGAGCACGTTGCGCCAGCCCATGCCGGCCACGCGCAGGCAGAAATCGTTTTCCTCGCCATAGCCGCGACCGAATGTCGCCGCGTCGAAATCGCCGGCCTGCCGCAATGCGACGCGACGGATGTACATGCAGAAGCCGACGGCGGTCGGCAGCCCGGGGTATTCGGGCGCGCCGGCACTCGCGCAGGCTTCAGCGATGCGGTCCGCATCGTCCGGGACCGGATTGTTTTCGCACAGGCTTGGAAACGAACAGATCTCGGCGTTGTTCGACCACGGGGTGATCGTCGCGATGCGCGGATCGCTCGCGGCGCACGCTGCGATGCGTTGCAGCCAGCCAGACGTCGTCACCGTGTCGCTGTTGAGCAGCACCACGTCGGCATCGCCGCATTCGGCGAACGCGTTGTTCACGTTGCCGATGAAGCCGAGGTTGCGTTCGCGCACGACGATCCGCGCATCGAGCAGCGTGCCGCGTTTCCAGCCGTCGATCAGCGACGCGATGCGCGGATCGGTCGATGCATCGTCGGCGACCTGCACGCGCGCGCCGGATGGCAGCGTGCGGTCGAGGCTCGCGAGGCAGGCGGCGAGCTGTTCGAACGCGTTGAACACCGGCACGATCACGACCGGCAGCGAGTGCGCCTGCATGGCCAGGGTCACGACGGCTCCGTCGCGCCCAGCCAGCGATGCGCGAGCCGGACCATGCCCATCTCGCGGCTCGCGCCGCGAACGATCAGGTCGCGTTCGGTGGTGCCGAACAGACGCACGCCTTCGGGGTCGAGCGGGTGCACGCGCAGGTGGTAGTGGCCCGGCAGCAGCGGCAGCGCGTCGAACGCGATGCGGTAGCGGAAACGGCTGTCGCCCAGGACTTCCGGCGTGGCGCCATCCATGTCGCTGGAGACGCCGTATACCGGGCTGCCGTCGGCGCGGACGATGCCGACCAGCACGGTCGGTGCGCGGCCGTCGGCGGAACGCACGATCGCCTCGACCTGCAGCGGCGATGCCTGCGGCAGGTGCAGGGGCGTGCGCGCGCCGTCGCCATTGAGCAGGACTTCATCGACCGCGAATTCGCCGGGCTCGATATGCGCGGATTGCTCGACCTCGATCTGCGCGCGGCCTTTCTGCTCGTGCCACGCGACGTACGCCTGGGTGACCTCGAACACGTCGCCGAGCGCGCGCACCTTGCCGTCGGCGAGCCACATCGCCTGCTTGCACAGCTTCTGCACGTGGTAGATGCCGTGCGACACCAGCAGCAGGGTACCGCCGCCGGCGAGATAGTCGTCGATCCAGCGGATGCACTTGCGCTGGAAGCTCTCGTCGCCGACCGCGAGCACTTCATCGGTGATCAGCAATTGCGGGCGGATCGACGCGATCACTGCGAAACCCAGCCGCACCACCATGCCGGAGGAGTAGTGCTTGACCGGTTCGTGGATGTATTGGCCGATGTCGGCGAAGGCAAGGATGTCCGGCAGCTTTTCGTCGAGCGCCGCGCCGGACAGCCCGCGCAATGCGGCGGACATGCGGACGTTGTCGATGCCGCTGTATTCGGGATGAAAGCCCGCGCCGAGCTCGAGCAGCGCGCCGATGCTGCCGCGCGTGCGCACGCTGCCGGCGCTCGGCGTGAGCACGCCGGTGATGAGCTTGAGCAAGGTGGACTTGCCCGCACCGTTCTCGCCGACGATGCCGAGCGATTCGCCGGGCCTTATGCTGAAGCTGATGTCTTCCAGCACGCTCGCGACGCGCCGTGGCGGCCTGCCGCGCAGCACGTCCCACAACGCATGCACGCGATCGCCGCGCTGGCCGACCACGGGATAACGCTTGCAGAGGCCGGCGGCTTCCACCAGCGGCGTCATGTCGGCCGGCACGGTCACAGGAAATCCTCGACGTGCGGCCGCTGCACGCAGCACGTCGTGCGAACACTTTTTCGTTTCCGCACTGTCACAGGAAATCCTCGACGTGCGGCCGCTGCACGCAGAACGTCGTGCGAACACTTTTTCGTTTCTGCACTGTCACAGGAAATCCTCGACGTGCGGCTGCGCGCGCAGGAACATCCAGCGTGCGAACAACAACGCGACCGCTGCGCAGGCCGCCGAGTACGCAAGCATCGGCCATGCCACCTCGTCACCCATCAAGGCCGCGCGCAATGATTCGATCGGCGGCGCCATCGGGTTCCACGCGAGCACGCCCTGCATCGCACCCGGCAGGTGGCCGCGTTCGTACAGCACCGGCGTGAGGAAGAATCCCAGGCTCACGAGTTGCGCGACGATCTGCACGGCATCGCGCAGGAACACCTGGATCGTCGCGAGGATGAATCCCGCCGCGACCGCATGTGCGCAGATGATGACGACGGCGATCAACGCGACCGGCAGGCCCGCCGCAGTCAGCTGCAGGCGCAGCGCGAACAGGATCGCGAGCACGACGATGTAGCCGGCGAGATCGTAGATCGCGGTGCCGGCCATGCGCGTGAACACGAAGTACGCATGCGGGATGGCGACCTTGCCGATCATCGCGGCGTTCTCGGTGAGCGCCGTGGTTCCACGCAGCATCGCGTTCGCGAACAGTTGCCAAGGCCACAATCCGAGCGCGAGGAATGCCGCGTAAGGCAACCCGTTCGTACTCGCGCGGTTCGGCAACAGCTTGGTGAACACCAGTGCGAGCACCGCGAACTGCAGCAGCGGCTGCAGCAGTCCCCATGCCCACCCGACCAGGGTGCCCTGGTGGCGATCGACCATCTCGCGCTTGAGCAGCGCGCGCAGTACGCCCGCGCCCGCGACCGCGCCGCTGCCTGCGCGGGGACTGGCCATCACTTGACCTTGGGCGGCTGCCGCAGCGGCTCGAGCGCCTTGAAGCGGCTGCCATATTCGTCGGTCAACCTGCGCGCATCGCCAGCATCCCGGATCACGGTGGGCGTCACCAGCACGAGCACTTCCTGGCGATCGCTGGCCCTGCCCTGGGTGCCGAACAGGCCACCGATGACCGGAATGCGGCTCAGGTAGGGAACGCCGTTCCGATCGGTGCCGCTGCTCTCCTTGATGAGTCCCGCGAGCACGACGGTTTCGCCGCTCTGCACCGCCACCGAGGTCTTCAGCTTGCGGTTGTCGACGCTGATGTTGCCGGCGATGGTCGGGCCGCTCGTGCTCGGCGAACTCACGTCTTCGGTGATGTCCATGAACACCATGCCGTTCGCGCTCACCCGCGGCTTCACCTTCAGGCTCACGCCGGTCTGGCGGAACTGCACCTGGCTGTAGGTGTTGGCGGTGCCGGGATCGCCGGGAGTCGGCGACGGGGTGGTGCCGGACGAGGGATTGAAGATCGTGCTCGCAACCGGGATCTGGGTGCCGGAATCGAAGTCGGCCTCGACGTTGCTACGCACGACCAGCGACGGCGCCGACAGCACGCGCACCTCCGAGACGCTGTCGAGCGCCGAGATGATCGCTTCGGAATTGTGTCCGAGGAAGGTCCAGCTGCCGCCGGCAGCCCCGGTGATCAGTCCTGCAATCGGGCGGAAGTGCTTCTGCAGCGCGGCCCGCTGGCGCAGGGCCGGGTCGACGATCGCGTTGCTGAAAAACCAGCTCACGCCATAGCTCAGGTCGCCCTTGAGCTTGACCTCGATCACCTGCGCCTCGATGTGCACCTGCAGCGGCATCGCGTCGAGGCGGTCGATCGCGCGGCGGATCGATTCCCACTGGGCGGGCGTCGCCCGCACCAGCAGCGAGTTGCTGTCCTCGACCGCGGTGATGCTCACGCCGGCGCCCTGCCCCTGCTGCGCCGCGCCGGTGTCGGCACGTCCGCTCTGCGGCGCCGGCGCCGGTGCCGGCGGAGCGCCTTGCCGGCTCTGGTCGTAGGTGCTGACCTCGACCGGGTCGAGCCCTGGCATCGTCGACGGCGACGACGACGCCTGCTGTGGCGCGGCATTGCCGTACAGCGTGCCGAGCTGGGTGGACAGATCGCTGGCCTTGACGTTCTTGACCTCGTACACGTACAGCCGCGGCGTCTGCCCGTCGCCCTGGTCGAGGCGCTCGATCCAGGTCTGGATCTCGTTGAGGTAACGCGGCTGCGGGGTACTCACCAGCACCGCGTTGATGCCTTCCAGCGGCATGAAGCGGAACATGCCAGCGACCGGCGTCTTGCTGTTCGCGCCGAACGCGGTTTCCAGCGATGTCACCATGTGGACCGCGTCGGTCTGCTGCAGCGGGAACACGCCGACCGACATGCCGGCCAGCCAGTCCACGTCGAAGATCTGCACCGTGCGCAGGTAATTCTCGAGTTCGGCGCGGGTGCCGGCGAGCACGATCAGGTTGCGCGACGAATCCACGCTGACGATCGCGTTGGTGCGCGCATACGGCGTCAGCAGTTTCTGCATCTCGGTCGCAGAGATGAAGTGCAGCGGCACCGCGCGCACTTCGTAGCCGCGTACATTGCCGATCGGACCGGTCCGTGGTGCGAGGCTGCCAGCCAGGGCCTGGTCGGCCGGCACGATGTTGTAACGGCCATCGGCCCAGATCAGCCGCGCGTTGTTCCAGCCCAGCACCATCTCCAGCAACGACAGCGCCTGGTTCGCGTTGACCGGGCTCGGCGTGGACAGCGTCACCGTGCCCTGCACGCCCGGCGCGACCACGTAGTTCTGCTGCAGCAGGTCGCCGAGAATGGCCTTGATCACCGCGTGCAGCGATTCGCCCTCGAAATTGAAGGTGGTTTCGCCGCCGCTTGCGCCATTGCGGCCGCGCGGCGACGCGGAAGCCGCATCGACATTGATGGTCTGCCCGCTGCCGGCGTGGATCGTCGGCGGAATCCGCGGCGGCGGCGCGGTCTCGAACGACTTGCTGTCGTCGCTGGCCGTATGCGGGGCCGGCGGCGGCAACGTGGCGACGCGATCCATGCGCGCGCGCGGCGAGTTGGCGCAGCCCGCGAACACGGTCAGCAAGGCGGTCAGCAGGACCATCGCGCAGGTGGCGCGCACGCGGCGCGCAGGTGCGGGGGCATGGGAAAGCCTGATCTTGCCGAAGAACATCATGCGAGCACTTTACCTTTTGTCGTTTGGCTGCGGCGCGTTGGCGCCCTGGGCTTGCACCTGCTGGCGGCGCTGCTCGATGCGCTGGCGGATCATCTCGGCCTGCCGCGCGGCATTGGCCGCATTCGCGGCGGCATCGGCCGCATCGGCAGCGGCGTTCCTGGTGTCGTCCGCCGTAGGCTGCGCGACGGTCGGGTCCTGGGTCGCGGGCGGCACGGCATTCGCATTGGCGTCCATCACGGACGGAGACGGCGGTGGGGGCGGTGGCGGGGCGCCGAGCGCGCCGCTCGCGATCGCCTGCGGGGTCAGGCCCATGCGGGTCGGCTCTTCGCCACCATGGCCGTCGTACACCCGCAGGCCGAGCGTCGTCTGACCCTGCGAGCCGCCATCGAAGACCACCGAACGCGGCGTCATCGCGACCAGCTTCCAGCCCGAATACGCGCCTCCGAGCGGCTGGCCCTCGCGCACGCGCATGCTTTCCTTGGTCTGGACGTCCTGCACGATCGCCATCTGCAGGGTCGGCGTGAGGATCACACTGGTCAGGATCACATTGAGCGCCTGCGCGGCGTTGGTGGTTCCGGCGACGTGCACCGTCATCGGCTTGCGGTCGGGATAGAACAGCGGACGGTTGGAGGCTTCGGCGTAATCGCCCAGCGGACCCAGCGTCGAGCGCGTGCTCGCCAGCACCACCTTCGGCAGCGGCGGTGCGCTCGCCGGATCGTCGGCGAGCAGGCGATAGCGGCCGCCGAAACCGGTCAGCGCGACGATCACGCACAGCAGCGCCCAGCCGGCGAAAGCGACCAGCACCCAGCCGCGCGCATCGAGCCTAGTGTGCATTGCTGGCTCCGACGCCGGGACGCAGGTAACCGTAGAGATCGAATGCGATGTCCAGCGGCGCGCTGGTATCGGGCGCCCCGCCCTGCCCGAAGCCGGCCCGGCTGATGATGTTGAGGTTGGCGACGAACAACTGCGGGCGGCCGCTTTCGAACGCGTACAACAACGCACTGAACTCGGTCATCCCGCACAGCAGGCGCACCTGCACGATCACGCGCTGGTAGCGTTCGGGGATCGTCGGATCGGTCGGGGTGCGCTGGTTGATCGTGCAGGCGGCGTGGTCGGGGCTGATCGCGGTGAGCTGCGATTCGATCCGCTGCGCGAGTCCGGCCTGGGCGAGTTGGAGGGTGGATTCGGGGAGGAATCCGGGGTTCGCAGCCTCGCTCCGGCGCACGTCGGCCAGGCGTTTCTCGATCGCGGGACGTTGCTGCGCGCGCATGCGCATGCTCAGTTCCTGTTCGCGCAGGTCGTCCATCTGCTGGCCCATGGACACCATCGGCGCCGTCCACCACCAGTGGATCCCGACCAGATAGACGACCGCCAGCGCCAGCAACAGCAGGCCGATCGCGTACGGGCGGCTGCGCTCAGCGCTGGGCAGGCGCATGCGCCGCTCCGTTGTCGGGCGAACCATTCCTGGCCGCTGCCGCTGCCGCCGGCGTAGCGAGTGCGGCGACGAGAGTGAAGCGATCGCGTCCGGTGACGGCGGAGTCGGGTTGCACGCTGCCGCTGAGCGCGGGCTCGCGCAACAGTTTCGATGGCTGCAACTTCGCGACCAGGCCGGTGGCGCCCATGCTCAGTCCGGTCAGGTAGATCTGCCCTTCCTGTTCGCTGAAGCGTTCAAGCGAGGTGTTGTTCGGGATGCGCGCGCTGATGTCGGCGAGCACGGCGAGCATCGGCGGTTTCTCGGCACGCGTGCGGGCCAGGAAATTCGCCCCCTCGGCGGCCTGTTCGAGCTGTTTGGCCAGGACATCGACGGCCCGCTTCTGGGCCTGCCTCGCCGCGACCTCGGTTTCGAGTTGGGTGAGCGCCGCGCGGCGGTTGTCCAGCATCGTCGTCAACGCGAGCAGCAGGGCGATCAGCCCGATCGCCGCCAATCCCAGGTGCATCCACAGCATCCGGCGGTCCGGCAGTTGCCGGCGCTCCGGTGGCAGCAGGTTGCAATGCAGGGGTTGGCCTTCTGCATCGAGCGCGTCGACGCCGCTGAGGCGGTTCGCGAGTGCGCCGAGCGGCGCCAGCGCGGCTTCGAGCCGGTCCCTGGTCAGCACCAACAGTTCGACCTGCGCCATCTTGCTGTTGGCATCGACGCTGACCACGTGGCAGTCGTAGGTCACCTGGTCGGCGCGGAACGGGGTCTGCCGATCGAGTTCGTGCGCAACCACTTCGCGCAGGCGCTCGGTGGCGGCGGCCGGCAGGGTGATCCGGCGGCGCAGCACCTGGCCTCCGGGCAGCAGCAGCCAGCGCGGCCGTTCGACCCGATTCGGTCCCAGCGCGGCATCGACCCGCGACGACAGCTCCGCATCGGAGCCGGACGGAATCCTGGTCAGCAGCCTGTCGCGACCGGCCTCCTCCAACCGCAGCTCCAGCGCATCGGCGGCGGCGACGTACAGCACCCGCGCCTGGCCGGCGGCGAACAGCGCGCGCCAAGACGCGGGCATCAAGCCAGCAAGCTCCCCGCCCCACCAGCGTAGGAACTGCTGCGCCGGGCTGCGCGCATAGCGCTGGCGCGCGCGCTCAAGCGGCGCACTCAGGCGGTCGGCAATTGACTGGGTGGTTGCAGGCATTAGTTCGATTCTCCCTCCCGCCATTGCAACGGCACATACAATTGGCCGAAGGGTCCGGTTTGCGAAGCGCGCACGATAGCATTCACGGTCAGGGTCGTGCCGTCGTGCAGGTGGACGCGGCTGGAAATATCGTAGGTTCCGGTGCCGGGCTGGACCACGAACGGCTGCCCGCCAGGCAATGTCGGCGGCGTTCCCGCAGAACCGGGCTGCCACCCTTCGCGGGCGTTCCTGAACACATCGGCGTTGGTCGCACTGAAACCCAATGCCTGCAGCACGGCGGCAGGGGCGAAGGTCGGGCTCGGATCGCCGCTTGCATAGACCGTCACGTTCGGCACAAGTTTCCGGTACAGCGCGAAATCCATGCCGAGCACTCGCTGCAGTTCGGACACCGCCTCGAACGGCTTGTTCTTCGGACCATAGGGAAGCCCGGCGCTGCTGTAGTCGCGCTCTTCGGCTCCACCCGGGGACAACAGGTCGTCCGGATCGCGGAAGTCCACGATCGCGGCCGCAATCGCGTGGGCGCGCGGCTCGCGGACGCCGAGCGCAAGCAGCAGCTTGGCGAGCAATTCCGGCGATGCGCTGTTCAGGTCGATCTTGCCCGATTCGTCGAGGACGTGGATCTCCAGCTGCGCATCGCCAAGGGTGAAGCCGTACCTGCGGCCATCCGGCACCCAGCGCCGTCTCTCGTCGGGATACAACATCCGCAGCACCGTGTACTCGACGCCAGCCTGCGCGGCCTGGCGCGCGATCAGCGAGGCGCGCAACTGGTGCGCCTGCAAGGCCTCGATGCGGGCGCTCTGCGCGAAGCCGCCGATGACCGCAGTCAGCAGCACCAGCAGCCAGAGCACGAGGATCAGGGCCACGCCGCGCATGTCGCGCGGATGTGCCATGCGGTTGCACGACCCGCTCACTTGCCTCCCCCGGAAGCAGGCGGCGGCGGTATCAGGTTCCTCCCCGGCTGGGTGCCGGGCGCCGCATCCTCGGCGCGTGCATGCGCAAACCCCAGCGGCAGCGCGGTGGCGAATGCGGGCCAGGACCGCGCCGGATCGGCAAAACGCAGTTGCAGGCGGACCTGCAGCGGCAACTCGGCGGGCCGGTCCCAGCTGTTTTGCCACGGTCCGATCTTCGCGTCCTGGCCCAGCCCGCGGTATTCGAAGTGCGCTTCGGTGATCCCGTCGAGCAATTCCTCCTGCGGAAGCTTGTTGTCGTCCTCGAGTTCCTTTTCTTCCACCAGCATCGCGTAGGAGAACAACAGGCGCAGGCGGCCGTCGCCCGCGTTCGACGGCGCCAGCCTCAGCGTCAGCACATACGGTCCGCCCCGCGAGAGGTAGCCGGGCATCGGCGCTACAAAACGCAGCTTGTCCTGCGCGCCTTCGAAGAAGGTGATCTGCTGGGTCACTTCGTCGCGTGCGAGCACCAGCGGCTGTGCGACTTGCAGCATGCGGTAGAGGAAGCCCTGCACGGCGCGCAGGTGTTCGTTGCGCGCCTCCGCCGCTTCGGCACGCTGCACCGATGCGTTCGCCGAATGCAGGCTCGCGAACGCGATCGTCAGGCCGAGCGCGAGCAGCACCGTCGCCAGGATGATCTCGATCAAGGTGAAACCGGCCGCGCGCTGGCGCGAGGACGGCGACGCGCTTCGGCGCGCACCCGACCCAGCCGTGGCGGCGACGTTCATTGCAGTCCCTGCGGTGGCGCATACGCGCGCAGGGTGTCGACGCGCAGGGTCTGTTCCGTGCCTGGGGTACCCCACTGCACCTGCAGCATCACGCGAAACAGCACGTTTTCCGCGACGCCCTGCAGGTTCGGGTCGGCCGTGGATGGATCGCCGCTTGCGGGCGCGGGCGCCGGCGGCCTGAATGGCGATACGTCCAGCGTCCAGCGATAGCGTCCGTTCTCGAACACGCCCTGGCTGCGGCCGGGCTGCAGGCGCTGGTCCGCTCCGAGGGTGTCGAGCATGCTTTCCGCGTACAGCGTGGCCTGGGTGGATTGCGAGGAGCGCGCGACCGAATGCACGCCGCTGGACAAGGTCGCCAGCAGCAGGCCGAGGCCGATCGCGAGCAGCGCGAACGCGACCAGCACTTCCAGCAGGGTGAAGCCGCGTTGCGCCATCCGGGGAACAGGGAACGGGGAGCGAGGAACGGCAATCCGTGACTCCCTGCGTCGTCCAAGTGCGATGCCTGCCCTCATGGCGGTACGTCCGGCAGGCGCGCCTGGGTGACTTCGCCGGTCAGCCAGCGCACGTCCACCCGCGCGCCGACGCCGCGCGTGCGCACGCTGATCCGTCCGCCCGTCGCGGACCCGTCCGGGAAGAACCGGATCGCCGCATTGCGCGCCGTGGTCTGTTCCTGGCGCACGCCATCGAAGGTGATCTTCAGCGACGACGGCAACGTGCCGTGATGGTTGCCGGCGGCCGTCCACGTGCGGCTGTCGAGATCCATCTCGAAGCGCTGCGGCTGTCCCGTCGACAGCGCCCGCGACCGCGCATAGCGCAATTCGGTCGCGATCGTGTGGGTGGCCTCGCGCAATTGGCGGCCGCTGCGACCAACGCCGAGCAGGCCGGCCGCGAGCCCGGTCATCAGCGCCGCCAGCACCATCACCAGCAGGATTTCGAGCAAGGTGAAACCGCGCGTGCGCCGCGCCCCGCCGCCGTCGCGACGCGACAAGCCGCGCACCTGCCGCCGTGGTGGGCGCATCTCAGCCGGCGCGCGATGCATCGCCGTGCGTCGCATCGCCAGGCATGGGTCGGCAGAGACTGCCGTCACTGATGGCGGATGTCGGCATCCACGCTCTCGCCGCCCGGCTTGCCGTCCTTGCCGTAGCTGAGCAAGTCGTACGCCGCGCCGCCTTCGCCGGGTACGTGGTATTCAACCGCGTGGCCCCACGGATCCTTGAGTTCCTGCTCTTTCGCATAAGGACCGAGCCAGCCGGTGCTGTTGCCCGGCGCCTTGACCAGCGCATTGAGGTCCGGCGGCAGGCTGCCGACATCCGACTGGTACTGGTCGATCTTGCCGCCCAGGGTATCGACTTCCGCATGCGCGAGGTGGACCTTCGCCTGGTCGCTGCCGCCGAGGATCTTGTTGAACGCGAACGTGGCGATCGCCGCGATCAGCACGACCACGATCATGATTTCCATCAGGCTGAAGCCCTGGGCATGGCGTGCGTAATGGGGCTGCTTCAAGCGAACGGTTCGGGTGGGTTTCATGTTCGGGATCAACCTATCGAGGAAGTGAGATCGTACAGGGGGGTGAGGATCGCGAGGATCACGGTGCCGACCACGATGCTCATCAGCACGGTCAGCGCGGGCACCAGCGCGGTGAGGAAGCGGTCGAGGGCCTGCGCGGTTTCGCGATCGAAGGTGTCGGCGACTTTCAGCAGCATGCCGTCGAGTTCGCCGGATTCCTCGCCGACCTGCACCATCTGCACGGCCAGCCGCGGGAACACGTCGCGTCGCGCCAGCGCGTGGGCGAGACCGCTGCCGGTCTTGACCTCCTCGGAGACGACGTCAACCGCTTCGGCGAGCACGCGGTTGCCGAGCACGTTGCGCGCGATGGTCAGCGACTGCAGCAGCGGCACGCCGTTCTTGACCATTGTTCCGAGCGTGCGCGCGAGCCTGGCAGTTTCCAGCCGCGCGATCAGCGGTCCGAGCAGTTTCCGCCGCAGCATCCATGCGTCCAGCGCACGCCGCCAGGCGGGATCGCGACGCTTGCGGTCCAGCCATGCCAGCAGCGCCGCCAATGCGATCGGCAACAGCCACCAGAACGTGCGCACCAGGTTGCCGATGCCGAGCACGACCTTCGTCAGCAACGGCAACTCCGCGCCAAGGCCCTCGTACATCTGCTGGAACTGCGGCACCACGTAGCCAAGCAGGAACAGCAGCGACAGCGAGATCATCGTGACCAGGATCGCCGGATAGATCATCGCGTTGATGACGCGCGAACGCAGCGTGCGGCTGCGGTCGAGGTAGTCGGCGAGCCGCGCGAGCGTCTCGTGCAGGCTGCCGCCGATCTCGCCCGCGCGCACGGTGCTGATGTACAGCCGCGAGAACACGCCGTGCTGCTGTTCCAGTGCAGCCGACAGCGAGGTGCCGCCGCGCACCGCGTCGCGCACGTTGGCGATGATTTTCTTCGCCTCGGCGGCTTCCGGCAGGTCGAGCAGGATCGCGAGCGCGCGATCCAGCGGCTGGCCCGCGCCGAGCAGGGTCGCGAGTTGCTCGGTGAACTGCAGGATCTGTTCGGGACCGAGCGCGTTGCGCTTGAACCAGGCCGTCCAGCTGCCGGCGGACGCAGCTTCATCCGCACGCCGTGCCTCGACCGGAATATGCCCGGCTTCCTGCAGCCTGCCGATCACTTCCTCGGCGCTGGCGGCATCCATCTGGCCGGTCAGCGCCTCGCCGGTCGCGCTCAGCGCCTGGTAGCGGAATTGGGCCATCAGCTCACGCCACGACTTGCGCGAGGCGCTGATTGCCGTCATCGCGGCGGCTATGCTGCGTCTTAGTGTCCATGGCCACCACCAGAATCGCCGCCGCCCGCGTCGTGGCCGGAATGCCCGTGGCCGTTCCCGCCACCCGAGCTGTCGTTCGAGTCGGGCACGTAAAACCCGTCAGCATCCCGTCCGCCGCGACCGCGAAACGTCATGGACCCCGCGTCGCTTGCCCGCAGGATGGCGAGTACCAGCACGGCGCCGAACACGGGCGCGACCCACACCAGGATCGCCTGGGACACCTTTTGCGTTCGATCCAGTCCATCGGTCCTGCGCAGGCACACGCACGCGTAGACATTCAGGCATGCGACCAGGGAAACGATCGCAACGAACCCATGGTTGGCCGTGGTCATGGCGTCCGTCACGCCTCGGTGCACACGCGCAGCACTTCCTCGATCGTGGTCATGCCATGCAGTGCCTTGACCAGGCCGTCCTCGTACATCGTGCGCATGCCTTCGTCGCGCGCGGCCGATTCGATCTCGGCCATGCCGGCGCGCTGCATGACCAGCCTGCGCAGGGAATCGGACATCACCAGGAATTCCATGATCGTGGTGCGGCCGAGGTAACCGGTCGGCGTCAGCGCCGAAGGCTTCGGCCGCCACAGGTAGATCGTGCCCTCCGGCTGCAGCTTGCGCAGGCCGAACTCCTCGATCACTTCCGGCAAGGGTTCGTAGCGCTCGGCATGGGTGGCTTCGATCCGGCGCACGAGGCGCTGCGCGAGGATGCCGTTGATCGTGGACGTCAGCAGGTAATCCTCGACGCCCATGTCGAGCAGGCGGGTGATGCCGCCGGCCGCGTTGTTGGTGTGCAGGGTGGACAGCACGAGGTGGCCGGTGAGCGCGGACTGGATCGCGATGCGCGCGGTTTCCAGGTCGCGCATTTCGCCGATCATGATGATGTCGGGGTCCTGGCGCACGATCGAACGCAGCGCCTGCGCGAAGTCGAGTCCGATCGCTGGCTTCGCCTGGATCTGGTTGACCCCGACGAGCTGGTATTCGACCGGATCCTCGACGGTGATGATCTTCACCGCCGACGTGTTGAGCTGCGACAACGCGGTGTACAGCGTCGTCGTCTTGCCCGAGCCGGTCGGGCCGGTGACGAGCATGATGCCGTGCGGCTGTTCGAGCACTTTCCTGAATTGCGGCAGGAACTCATCGGTGAAGCCGAGCGAATGGAAATCGAACACGATCGATTAGCGGTCGAGGATGCGCATCACCACCGATTCACCGTGCGCGGTCGGCACCGTGCTCACGCGCAGGTCGAGCTCCTTCCCCTGCACGCGCAGCATGATGCGGCCATCCTGGGGCAGGCGGCGCTCGGCGATGTTCAGGCGCGCGAGGATCTTGATGCGCGAGATCACCGCGGCGGTGAGGTTGGCCGGCGGCGACTCGACTTCCTCGAGCACGCCGTCGATGCGGTAACGGACTTTCAAGCGGTTCTCGAAGGGCTCGATGTGGATGTCGGATGCCCTGGCTTCGACCGCGCGCTGGATCACAAGGTTCACCAGGCGGATGACCGGCGCCTCGGAGGCGAGGTCGCGCAGGTGTTCGACGTCGTCCTCGTCGCCGCCGGTCTCGTCCGACAGGTTCTCGACGATCGTGCCCATCGCGCTGCGCCCGCTGCCGTAGTAGCGCTCGATCAGGTCGTCGATCTCCGAGCGCAGGCCGATCCGCAGTCGCACCGTGCGGCCGGTTGCGAGCGCGACGGCTTCGGCCGGATAGGCATCCTGCGCATCGGACACGAGCAGGTCGATGGTGTCGGCGTCCTCGCCGATCGGGCAGACGTGGTGCTGCTTGAGGAAGCGGGTCGAGATCTGCGATGCGGGTGGAGCGTCGGGGCAATCGCGCGCGGCGATAAGCGGCAGGTCGAGCACTTCGGCGCTGGCCTCGGCGATATCGCGCTCGGACACCATCCCCAGCCGCGCAAGCAGCGAACTCAGGGTGCCGCCGGATTCTTCCTGCAGGCGCCGAACGCGGCCGAGATCGGCATCCTTGAGCCGGCCACGACGCAGCAGCGCATCGACGATGCGGCCGTCCAGTCCGTCGGGAAGGCTGCCGGACGGATCGCCGCCAGCACCTGATTCAATGTGTTCGGTCGCCATGTGTCCGCTTGCTGCTGCGCTCACGCCTTGCATCCGAGGTTGGTCCGATGCGCACTGTAACAGCCGACCGCGCGCGCTGGCAGCCGACAAGGCCGGGCGCGCGAGCCCGCACAAAAAGAAACAGCGCGACGCGGAGAGGGCGTCGCGCTGTCAAGTAAGCGCATGCATTCATTGTTGGACGCGATCCGGTCAAGTCGTTGACGACTCCGCCGGCGGCGCACGTCCGCGCCATTGTTCAACCCGGGAAACGAGGGGACGGATTGCCGTCCCCCCGGATCATCCGTGCGTACTGCTTACCAACCCACACCCAGACCAGCACCGACGGAGCTTTCGCCGTTGGCGAACGATCCACCGATCGTGAACGTGGTGTTCGCCTTGACCAGGCGCTGGTAACCGATCGACACCGCGTTCTCGCCGCTCTGGTGGCCGTAGCCAACAGCCAGGCGGTTCGGCGACTGGATGCCCGATGCGCTGGACGTCATCATGCTCATCGCCGTGCCCATGGCACCGATGCGGCTGATGCGCTTGTCCTGCACCGCGAACTCACCCTGCACGATGGTGTTCAGGTTGTTGACCGCATTGGTGGTGAACGCGTTGGCCGAAGCCAGGGTCGCAGCATCGCCAGCCTGCATCTGGCCCAGGTTTACTGCGTCATTGGCCTGCGTACCGGCGGCGACATTGGTGACCTGACGGGCATTGCCGGCAGAACCCACCGACACGGTGTTGGCACGCGTATTGGTCGAGTTGAAGCCGAGCGCCGTCGAATTGGCCGCCGATGCATTGGCGCCGCTGCCCAGAGCGGTGGAATCAGCACCAGTCGCGAACGACTGGTCGCCGATCGCCGTTGCCGAACCAGCGCTCGCTACTGCGCCGGCACCGAGGGCAGAACTGCCCTGGCCGCTGGCAGAGGCGTCGGTACCCAATGCGGTCGCACCGAACCCGCTGGCGCTCGCATTGTGGCCAGCTGCCAGCGAATAGGCGCCGGACGCATTCGAGCCCGCACCGAAGGCGCTGGAGTTGTCACCGGTCGCGAACGACTGGTCGCCAACTGCCGTGGCGGAGCCGCCCGTTGCCAATGCGGCTGCACCGAACGCCGAGCTGCCCTGGCCACTGGCGACGGCGTCGACGCCGAACGCGCTGGCGCCGAAGCCGCTGGCCAAGCTGTTATGGCCGGTAGCCAGCGAGTAGTCGCCAGAAGCCGTCGCACCCGAGCCGAACGCGCTGGAATTGGCGCCGGTCGCGAACGACTGGTCGCCGATCGCGGTGGACGAGCCACCGGTCGCCTGCGCACCTGCGCCGAACGCCGAAGCGCCCTGGCCACTGGCGTAGGAGTCGGTACCGACCGCCGTCGCGCCGAAGCCGCTCGCGTAGCTGTGGTTGCCCATCGACGTCGAGTAGCCGCCGGTCGCGTAGGACTGGAAGCCATTCGCCGTGCTGTTCGCGCCGGAAGCCAAGCTGCCCACGCCCGTGGCCGTGCTGAAGTCGCCGGAAGCCGTGCTGCCTGCGCCGGTCGCGGTGGAGTAAGCACCCGTAGCCGCCGAAAGCACACCGCTCGCCGTGCTGCCGATGCCGCTAGCCGTGCTGTACGCACCTGACGCGGTGCTCAGATCACCGCTGGCATTCGCATACGCGCCGACTGCTGTGCTGTTGGCGCCACCTGCAGAGCTGAATGCCCCGAGAGCGGTACCCTGGTAACCCGCAGCGTGGCTGTTCGCACCGAGGGCGCTGCTGAAATCGCCGCCGGCATTGCTGCCGATGCCATTCGCCGTGGACCCAAAGCCCGACGCCGAACTGAATCCACCCGTAGCGGTGCTGTAATCGCCGGTCGCCGAGCTGAATGCGCCGCTCGCGGTGGTGTACTTGCCGGAAGCGGTGCTGTTTGCGCCGGTCGCGGTGCTGTACTTGCCCGAAGCCGTGCTGTGCGCACCGGTTGCGCTGCTGTACTTGCCGCTGGCATTGCTATAGAAGCCGGTCGCGTTCGAACCATAACCCGACGCGCTGCTGACCGCGCCGCTGGCGGTGCTGAAGTCGCCGCTGGCACTGGCATACGCGCCGCTGGCAGTCGAACCCAGGCCGCTGGCGCTGGAATGCGCGCCGGTCGCGCTGCTGAAGTTGCCGGTGGCGGAGCTGAATGCGCCGGTGGCATCCGACTCATAGCCGGAGGACGTGCTGGCAAATCCGCTTGCCGTGCTCCGATCGCCGGACGCCGTGCTGAATGCGCCAGAGGCAGTGCTGTATGCGCCGGTGGCCGACGAGTAGGTGCCCGTGGCCGTGCTGGCGATGCCGGTGGCGGAGCTGTGCGCACCCGTCGCCGAACTGAAGTCACCGCTCGCATTGCTGTAAGCGCCCGATGCATTGGAAACGGCACCCGAGGCATTGCTCGCGAAGCCATCGGCCGTGCTGTACACGCCGCTCGCGTTGCTCTTTACGCCGGACGCCGTTGCGCCCGCTGCCGCATAGCTGTAGGCGCCGGTCGCGGTGGAATTCGCGCCGTTCGCGAAGCTGTAGGCGCCTGTCGCGGTCGACCCCGTGCCGATCGCGGACGAGTTGGCGCCGGTGGCCGTGGAGTTGTCCCCGATCGCGCGGCTGTTGTAGCCTGTGGACGTCGCATAGTTGCCGACTGCGAAGCTCGAATCGCCGATCGCGGTGGCGCCGGTACCCGCAGCGACGCTCTTGCCGCCGACCGCCGTGCTGTAGTTGCCGATCGCCTTGCTGTCGGTTCCGCTGGCGGTCGCATCAACGCCGTACGCAAACGCGTTGTCGCCGATCGCGGTCGCGCCGAAGCCGCCGCCCGCATAGCTGTTGTAGCCGACAGCCGTGTTGCCCGGGCCCTTGGCATAGCTGTGCGCGCCGATCGCGGTGCTGTTGGTGCCGCGTGCGTAGCTGTACGCGCCTTCGGCGGTGCTGTCGGCACCCCTGGCGTTGGAGAAGGCGCCGGTCGCGCTGGAGTGCGAACCCGATGCGCTGCTGTTGTAACCGGTCGCGTTGCTGTCGAAGCCGCTGGCGCTGCTGTTGTTGCCGAAGGCCGACGCGTAGTCGCCGGTGGCGCTTGCGTACGAGCCGGATGCGCTGCTGCGGAAGCCGGACGCGAATGCGCCAGTGCCGAACGCGCTGCTCTCATAACCGGTTGAAGTGGCGCCATAACCAACGGCGCTGCTATAGCCGCCGCTCGCGGTGGAGTTGGTGCCGCACGCGAAATCGCCGCCGTTGACCGCAGTCTCCCCGGTCGGTCCAGTGCAGGTTTCCTGCGCCCAGACGTTGCCGGTCACACTGCCGACCGCCAGCGAAACCGCCAGCGCCAACAGACGTTTCTGTGAAGTTTTCATGTGTTTCTCTCCCAGCCGCAATGGCTGCCTTGGTTGATTGAGTAAGGTTGCCCAGATGCAAACATTCCCCGCAGCGCGTTCCCCTACAGTACGCACAGACGCAAAACACACGGCGAACCGGACATGGGCCGCGATACGACGGCCACCCCCGCGAGGCGCATGTTGAACGGAAAGCTAACACAAACAGATGCAATGTGCGCAACTGGTCACGCTTCCTGATGGTCCCGATTGCGGGCGCGGAATCGCCTCGGGCCCGGGCTCTCAGATGCTCTCCCGCTCACTCTCATCCGCGTCGGTCCCCGCTGCTGGCACAGGACCCGGACGGCTCCAATCGTCGCGCCCCCGCAGCTTGGGCTTGGTCGGAGCACGCGGCGGCTGCGGATCGGGAGCTTCGACGGTGAACTTCGTGTCCGAACGCGCGCCGTTCAATTCCAGCCTCAGGGTGTATTCGCCGGGAACCACATACAGCCGATGGCGCAGGCGAATCGATTCGGCCACCGGGGTCTTGTCCAGCCCGATCACATCCCTGGACTTGCCGGCATCCTTGGCCAGCGCGGATTTTTCCGCGGCCAGCGCGAGGTCGCGATCCATCAGCAGGTCCCAACTGGAAGAGTTGATGCCCGTTGTTGCCGCAATCGCCAGCTTGCGCACCGGATTGCCGTTCTTGTCGAGCACGGTCAATTGTGCCGATCCCGCGGCCTTGGCCCAGAACGGCATCTTGAGTTTCGGCAGGTCGTCGCTGTCGTCGAACCAGACCGGCGCCGCACTTCGCCAGCCGCGATCGGCCTTCAGCTTCTCGACCGGGAACAGGTGCACTGCTTCGGAGCGGACTTTCGCCAGTTCCTGCAGCGGCAGCACATCGACGATCCAGACGCTGCGGCCATGCGTGCCGGCGATCAGCTCGCGCTCGCGCGGATGCACGGCCAGATCGTGCACGGGCACATTCGGCAGGTTGCCCTGCAGGCTGTCCCAGTGCGCGCCGCGATCGAGCGAGACGTAGACGCCGCGGTCGGTGCCGACATAAAGGACGTCGGGATTGACGGTGTCCTCGCGGATCACGTTGACCGATTCGTCCGGCAGGCCGGCGGAGATATTCGTCCAGGTCCTGCCGAGGTCGTCGCTGCGATACACCCACGGGGTCAGGTCGTCGTTGCGGTAGCCGTTCAGCGTGACATAGGCGCGCTTCTCGTCGAACGCCGACGCGACCACGCGGCTGATCCACTGCTTCGGCAGGTTCGCGTCCACGTTCGACCAGTGAGAGCCGCCGTCGTCGGTCACGTCCACATGGCCGTCGTCGGTGCCGACCCAGAGCAGGCCGAAGCGCTTGGGCGATTCGCTCACCGTGGTGATCGTGGCGTAAGGCACGTCGCCGCGTTCCCTGGCCGTGGTCAGGTCGGGACTGATCGGCGTCCAGGTGACGCCCTTGTCCATCGAACGGAACAGCTTGTTTGCGCCGAAGTACATGATGTCCTGGTTGTGCGGCGACAGCAGGATCGGCGTGTTCCAGTTGTAGCGCAGTTGCGGATCCTTGAGCCCGGCATGCGGGCGGACCTCGTGGTTGCCGCCTGGTCCGCTGCGGTCGTAGTAGCCGAACTGGTAGCCGGTATAGATGGTCGCGTTGTCGCGCGTATCCACCTGCACATGCATGCCGTCGCCGCCACCGACCTGCGACCAGGTGTTGTGGTCCCACGGCACGTTGCCCGCGCCCTTCCACGTGCCATTGTCCTGGAGGCCGCCATAGACGCTGTAGGGATCGGCCATGTCGGCGACCACGGTATAGAACTGTCCGACCGCGATGCCGCCCATCGTGCGGAAATGCTTGCCGCCGTCATGGCTGATGAACGCGCCGCCGTCGTTGCCGACGATCATCCGCAGCGGATCGCCGGGGTCGATCCACAGCTCGTGGTAATCGACGTGGATGCTTGGATCGTTGAGGCCGGCCCAGGTCTTGCCGCCATCGCTCGACGCGATCATCGGCAGCCCCTGCACATAGACATGGTCGGCGTTGTCGGGCGCGACGCGCACCTGGCCGAAGTAGTAGCCGTACGCGTAGTCGACTTCGCGCAGCGGCTGGTCGTGGGTGCGATGCCAGTTCGCGCCGCCATCGTCGGAGCGGTAGACCTCCAGGCCCTTGATGTCGGTATCGATGATCGAGCGCGCCGGATCCTGCACGCGCTGGTAAAGCTGCGCCATGGTCAGACTGCCGTCGCGGATCATCTTGAGCAGCGACTTGGCATCGACGTCGACGTCCAGGTCGCTGTTGCGGATGAAGGTCTCGACCTCATCGGGGTCCTGGCGCAGGAATTCGTCCTTGCCCATGTGTGCGATGCGGCGCGCGCTGAGCGGACGGTCGCCGAGGTCCTGGTCGGTCGTTGGCAGAACGTCCCAGTTGTCCACGGTCGCGTATACGGTCTGCGGATGCGAGGCCGCGATCGCCAGGCCGATGCGGCCGACATGGTCGCCGCTCGGCAAGCCCTTGCCGATGCGCTGCCAGGTCGCGCCGCCATCGGTCGATTTCCAGATCCCGCTGCCAGCCCCACTCTCCTGGAACTTCCACGGCCGCCGGGTGTGTTCCCACAGCGACGCGTAGAGGACGTTCGGGTCGCCCGCATCCTGCACAAGGTCGATCGCGCCGGTGTTGGGGCGATCGCCCTTGAGCACCCGCGACCAGCTCTTGCCGCCATCGATGCTGCGATATACGCCGGGGTCGCCGCCTTCGCTGTACAGCCTGCCGACTACCGCGACGAAGATCCGGTTGCTGTCCTTCGGATCGACCACGATGCGAGCGATGCGGTCGGTGGCGGACAGACCCATCCGCTGGAAATGCTTGCCGCCGTCGTTGCTGCGGAACAGGCCCATGCCGCCATACGACGAACGCGACGCGTTCGGCTCGCCGCTACCGACCCACAGCGTATCCGGATGCTGCGGATCGACCGCAATGGCACCGGTCACGGTGGTCGGCAGGCTGTCGGACAATGGCTCGAAGTTGTTGCCGTCGTTGGTGGTCTTCCACACCCCGCCGGTCGCGTAGGCCACATAGAAGGTATACGGCTGGCCCGGCACCGCGGCGACATCGACGACCCGGCCGCCCTGCGCGGTCGGCCCGATACTGCGCCATTCCACCCCGGCGTACGGCGAATCGGCGGCCATCTTCTGGTGTTGTTGCCACGCGGCTTCGCGTTGGCTGGCTGTATCCGCGGCGGATGCGGACGTCGTGCGAAGCAGCGCGATCGACGCGCCGAGCAGGAGTGGGACGAAGCGACGTTGCGTCATGGACCGGGGCCTGCGATGGCGAAACCCGCACCATAGCGCGGCCCGCGCGGCCTGAACATGGACGAAGGTCATGGGCGGAACGTCCGCCGCGTGCAGATTCAATCGCGGCGCCGTGGCGCCCCGCAGCTCAGCCCCCGCAGATCAGCCCACGAACGCACGCGCGTTGCGGAACAGCCGCATCCACGGCGAATCCTCGCCCCAGCCCGGCGGATGCCAGCTCAACTGTGCGGTCCGGAACACGCGCTCCGGGTGCGGCATCATCAGGGTCGCGCGGCCGTCGGCGCTGGTCAGGCCGGCGATCGCGTCGGGGGAACCGTTCGGATTGGCCGGATAGCTGGTCGCCACCCGACCCGCGCCATCGACGTAGCGCAGCGCGACCCGCGCCTGCGCGCGATCGGCCTCGGCATCGAATGCGGCGCGGCCCTCGCCATGGGCGACCACGACCGGCAGCCGCGAACCGGCCATGCCGGCCAGCAACACGGATGGCGAATCCATCACTTCCAGCAACGCGAGGCGCGCTTCGTATTGTTCGGAACGGTTGCGCAGGAAACGCGGCCAATGGCCGGCGCCCGGGATCAGTTCCTTGAGCTGGGCGAGCATCTGGCAGCCGTTGCAGGCGCCGAGCGTGAAGCTGTCGCCGCGCGCGAAAAATTCGGAAAAGGCATCGCGCAGCCACGCGCGCTCAAGGATCGAGGTCGCCCAGCCGCGACCCGCGCCGAGCACGTCGCCATACGAAAAGCCACCGCACGCGGCCAGGCCCTTGAAGCCGTCGAGCACGATGCGGCGCTCGATGAGGTCGGACATGTGCACGTCGACCGCGTCGAAACCGGCGCGGTCGAATGCGGCCGCCATCTCGACCTGGCCGTTGACCCCTTGCTCGCGCAGGATCGCGACGCGGGGGCGGGCCTTGATCAGGCCGGAGCTTGGGACTGGCACCGCCTTGCTGGCGGAGTTCGCCATCGGGTCGAGGGTCAGCACTGCGTTCAACGCCGGCGCATTGAAATCGCGTCGGGCAAGCCGTTCTTCCTCGGCACAGGCCGGATCATCGCGCAGCGACTGCATCGCATGCGTCACCGACCACCAGGCATCGAACGCTTCCTGCCAGCTCCACTCCGCGATCGTCGTGCGCTCGCGCTGGACGCGGATCGTGGGCGCCGCGATCGGGCGGCCGATGCGTTGCGCGCAATGGGTCAGGTCGTGGCGATCGACGAGGTCGGCGAACGCCGGACGATTCTCGACAGCGACCTGCACGATCGCGCCGAGCTCCTCGTTGAACAGGGCCCGCACCGCATCCTCGCCCCAGCGATCGAGACCGATCTCGAGCCCGACCCGCGACGCGAACGCGAGTTCGCACAGCGCGGCGAACGCGCCGCCATCGGAACGGTCGTGGTAGGCGAGCAGCAGCCCATCGCGGCGGGCGTGTTGGATGAGGTCGAAGAACCGGCGCAGCAGGACCGGATCGTCGAGGTCGGGGCTCGCGCCGCCAAAGGTTCCATGGCACTGCGCGAAGATCGAGCCGCCGAGGCGCTGCTGGCCCGCACCGAGGCCGAGCAGCCACAGCTCCGACTCCACGTCGCGCACGAGCACGGGCTGCAGCTGCCTGCGCACGTCGGCGACGCGGGCGAACGCAGTCACCACCAGCGACACCGGCGACACGGTCTTGCGCTGTTCGCCGGCGTGCTGCCACTGCGCCTGCATCGACAGCGAATCCTTGCCGACCGGAATGCTGATGCCGAGCTCCGGGCACAGCTCCATCCCGACCGCATGCACCGCGTCGAACAGCAACGCGTCGTCGCCGTCGAAACCGGCGGCGGCCATCCAGTTCGCGGAAAGTTTCACTTCCTCCAGCGACGCGACCGGTGCGGCGGCGAGATTGGTGATCGCCTCGCCGACCGCCATGCGCGCGCTTGCGGCGGCGTCGAGCAACGCGAGCGGCGTGCGCTCGCCAAGCGCCATCGCCTCGCCCGCGTATCCATCGAAATCGTCCAGGGTGATCGCGCAATCGGCGAGCGGCAGCTGCCACGGACCGACCATCTGGTCGCGCGCGCACAGTCCGCCGACGCTGCGGTCGCCGATCGTGACCAGGAAATTCTTCGCCGCCACGGTCGGATGCGCGAGCACGCGCAGGCCGGCCGCGTGCAAGGCCTTGCGGTCGCCATCGATCGCGACGGTGTCCGGCTTGGGCCAGCGCGTCGCACGCGGGCGCTGGGTGTCGCGATGCAGTTTCGGCGCATTGCCGAACAGCAGGTCCATCGGCATGTCGATGACCGCCGCGTCGATGACCGATTCGCCATCGCGCAGCACGAGTTGCTGCTCCATGGTCGCGGTACCGACGATGGCGAACGGGCAGCGTTCGCGCGCGCACAGCGCGGCGAATTCGGCGAGCCGCTCCGCAGCCACGCCGAGCACGTAGCGTTCCTGCGCCTCGTTGCTCCAGATCTGCATCGGCGACAGCGACGGATCGTCGCTCGGGATCGCGCGCAGGTCGATGATGCCGCCGACATGCGAATCGTGCAGCAGTTCGGGAATCGCGTTCGACAGCCCGCCCGCGCCGACGTCGTGGATGCACAGGATCGGGTTGTCCGCGCCGAACGCGACGCAACGGTCGATCACTTCCTGGCAGCGGCGCTCGAGTTCCGGGTTGTCGCGCTGCACCGACGCGAAATCGAGGTCTTCGGAACTGTCGCCCGATGCGACCGACGACGCCGCGCCGCCGCCGAGTCCGATCAGCATCGCCGGGCCGCCGAGCACGATCACCGAGTCGCCATGGCGCAGCAGCTTCTTCTGCACCAGCGCCGTTTCGACCGCGCCGAGTCCGCCGGCGAGCATGATCGGCTTGTCGTAGCCGCGCAGCACGCCGGGTTCCGGCGTCGCGAGTTCGAACGCACGGAAATAGCCGCACAGCGCGGGCCGGCCGAATTCGTTGTTGAACGCGGCCGCTCCGATCGGGCCGTCGCGCATGATCTCGAACGCGCTGGCCATGCGTGGATTCAGCGGTCGCGCGCTTTCCCAGGGCTGCGGCAGGGTCGGTATGCGCAGATGCGAGACCGAGAATCCGGTCAGCCCGGCCTTCGGATTGCCGCCGCGGCCGGTCGCGCCTTCATCGCGGATCTCGCCGCCCGAGCCTGTCGCCGCGCCCGCGAACGGCGCGATCGCGGTCGGGTGGTTATGGGTTTCGACCTTGATGCAGAACGCCGACGGCCGCAGCAGGCCGGCGCGGTACACGCCGTCCGCGGAAGGACGAAACGCCTGCGCCGCGAAACCCTCGACGACCGCCGCGTTGTCCTTGTACGCCGACAGCGTGAGCTGGGGCGACTGGGCGTGGGTATGGCGGATCATCTTGAACAACGACAGCGGCTGCGCTTCGCCGTCCACGCTGAAGCCGGCGTTGAAGATCTTGTGCCGGCAATGCTCGGAATTGGCCTGCGCGAACATCATGAGTTCGGCGTCGGACGGATCGCGGCCAAGCTCGCCGAAGCGGCGGCGCAGGTAGCCGATCTCGTCCTCCGACAGGGCAAGCCCGAGCCGGCCGTTCGCCGCGTCCAGGTCGGCCAGCGCGATGCGTTCGAGCGATCCGCGCGACGGAACGGCGAACAATTTCGCGGCTTCGTCGCGATCGAGCAGCAGCGATTGCGTCATCGGATCGTGCAGCGCGCGCGCGATCGCGGCCCATTCCGGCGAACCGGTTGCGGGCAGGTTCGCCACGTCCAGGCGCATGCCGCGTTCGACGCGATGCACCGGCAGGCCCGCGCCGCGCAGGATCTCGGTCGCCTTGCTCGCCCACGGCGACAGGGTCCCGAGCCGAGGCACAACGTACAGGCTGCGCGTGCCGGATGCTGCGACTGCCGCGTCCGCTTGCGCTTCGAGGATGCGGTCGAGCGCAGCGCGGTCGGGTTCGGCGCCGGCTTCGGCATCGATGAAATACAGCCACGACGCGCCGACAAGGCGAATGCCTTCGTGCAAGCTGCCAAGGTTCTTTTCGAGGCGGTCGCGACGGAAGGGCGACAGGGCCGTTTGGCCCTCAAGGACGATCATGCTGGGCTTCTGCTTCCGGCGCGTGGCGGCGGGAAGCGCATTCTAGCCCAGCGGCCGGTCGGCTGTCGGACAGACCCCTCAGATACCGGGAACAGCTCCAAGCGCCTTGCAACGCTCGGCGCCGACTGGCGGCGTCCATCCCCAAGCCCGGTCGGCCATGACGCCGAAACAGACGTGCCGCATTCCCAGTCAGCTATTCGGCTTGGCGGCAAGCTCGTCGAGCTTGGCGCGCATCTGCGCCGGCGAGAGATAGCCGCCGATCTGGGTTCCGTCGGCGGCATAGATCGCCGGGGTGCCATCGACACCGGCGTGGAGTCCCAGGTTGTATTCCATCGCGACCGGGTTTTTGCAGTCTGCCTTGGGCACCGGCTGGCCGTTCTTCGCGTCGGTCAGCGCCTGCCGGCGATCCGCCGCGCACCAGACCGAGACCGCCTTGTTGTAGGACTCGCTGCCGATCCCGGTACGCGGGAAGAACAGGTAATCCACCGCGATGCCTTCCTTGTTGTAGTCGGCGATCTGCGAATGCAGCTTGCGGCAGTAGCCGCAGTCCACGTCGGTGAACACGGTGACCGTGTACTTGGGATGGCTGGGCGCGAACACGATCATCTGCGATGCGCTGATGTCCTTGAACAACGCCTTGCGCACGACCGCGCGCGCCGCTTCGGTCAGGTTGCGCTTGCTCGCCACTTCGATGATGTTGCCCGAGACCGCGTACTTGCCGTCGTTGCTGATGTAGAGCGTCTCGCCGTCCGCATCGACTTCCATGAAGCCGGCGATCGGCGCGGGGCGCACGCTGTCGATCTTCACGCCAGCGGCCAGCGAGTTCATCGCCTTGCGCACGACGGCCTCGGCGGGCGTTGCCGGCGCGGACGCCGCCGGATTTGCGGCCATCGGGGTCGGGCCGGCCGAACACGCGCCGAGCGCGAACACGCCGAACGCAGCGACAAGCAGGGAGCTATGCAACGAACGCATCATGCGGAAAACCTCTTCGACATCGGGGGCACAGGGACCGGGAACGGCAGGACCCGGCTTGCTGGCAGGACTTGCATTCTCGCATGGACGCCGGTTGCGCCGGCGTGAACGGGGCGGACCACCGACGGTCGCGTTCATCCACCGGAAATGCGGCGCGTCAGGCGCGCGGATGATGGCCCTGGTGCAGGCGCTTGAGGCCTTCGGTCGCGACCAGGGTGTAGATCTGGGTCGTCGAAAGGCTGGCGTGGCCGAGCAGCATCTGCAGCGCGCGCAGGTCCGCACCGTGATTGAGCAGATGGGTGGCGAAGGCATGCCGCAGCGTATGCGGGCTGACCCGATCGGCCGGAATGCCCGCGCGCACGGCCAGCTGCTTCACCGAAAACCAGAACATCTGCCGGCTCATGCCCTCGCCGAGGCGGCTCAAAAACAGGGCCTGCGGCTGGCGGCCCCGGGCGAGCCCTGGCCGCGCTGCGTCGAGATAGCGCTGCAGCCAGTGCTGGGCCTCCTCGCCGATCGGCAGCAGGCGCTCCTTGCTGCCCTTGCCGAGCACCCGCAGCACGCCCGAGCGCAGGTTGACGGCGCCCGCCGCAAGCTCGACCAGCTCGCTGACGCGCAGGCCGGCGCCGTACATCAGCTCCAGCATGGCGCGATCGCGCAGGCCGAGCG
>JBBQHA010000021.1:0-34020 GCA_038323475.1 Lysobacterales bacterium | reverse complement strand
CTGGCTACGCTCCCACTGCTGCATCTTCGCGTGGACCGGGATCGTCGGGATCACGCCGTGACGGTACGAAAAACCATTCTGCGGCGAATACGGATTGACTGACTGGCCCGGCTTCACGGCGCCTGCGGCGCTGGCTTGCGTCACCAGGACCGTACCTGCGGCCAGTGCCGTGACCACGGCTGCCTTCAACAGACCATTTCTCATACATTCTCCCCAGAATTCACAACGATTGATTGGTGATTCGCCCGAGGGCGATCGATGGAAGCCGTGCCGAGCCAAGCCGATCCCCTCCGCGCCACGCGCGGCCCGACTTCCCTCGCTCCGATCATCCTGCTGGTTGCTCCCCTGCCCGCCCGGAAATGCAGCGGACGTCGTGGCGAGAACCGGAACCGTGACCCACGCCCCGCTTTTCCCGACGACCGTCGGACGCTAGAGAGCTTTGCTGAAAGCGTCAATGAATCGTTTTTAACAATCTGTTGCTGCGCAACATCAACTGCGGAATCTTCGTTGCCGAATGACATTCGGCCATGTCGCTGCGGGCTTCGGCAAGCTGTTTGCAGTGCAATAACAAGTAGCCGGCAGCATTGACTGCCGACAGGGATGGCGAGCGATTTGCGACCCGACTGCGCTGAACCGCACGCGCCCATGCGAAGACATGCAATCCGCCGGATTGCACTTCCATCAGGACAAAAAAATCCCCCGGCGCCTGCGCGTCGGGGGATCGATGACTCGTTGAACTATTCACCGAAACCGCCGCTTTCGCGACGGGACCGGATCTGGAGTTACGGCGAGTAGGTGCCCTTCAGGGTGACGCCCGAGAACGCCGCGTATGCACGCACGTTCACGTAGTACGTCGCAGCGGCCGGCGAAGAGAACGTGCAGGTCTCCGTGTTGCCGGACGTGTACGGACGGCAGTCGTAGGTGCTGCTGGTCGGAGCCGAAGCCTTGCGGACGTACATGTCCGCATCGCCGGTACCGCCGGACAGGTTGAACGTCAGCGTGGTCTTGCCGGCCGGAACCACCAGCGTGTAGTTGGACGACACGCCCCCGGTCGCAACTGCCGGCAGGGTCACCGCCACGCCGTTGCTGAGGACCGTGCCACCGCCACCGCCGCCGCCCGTGCTGTAGCTACCCTTGAGCGACACGCCGGTGAAGGCCGAGCAAGCCTTCAGGCGGACGTAGTAGGTACCGGCCTGCGCCGTGGTGATGGTGCAGGTCTCGGCATTGCCGCTGACATACGGACGGCAGTCGTAGACCGTGTCGGTCGGCGCCGATCCGAACTTGACGTACATGTCCGAGTCACCGGTGCCGCCGGACTGCACGAAGCTCAGGCCGGTCGCGCCAGCCGGAACCGCCAGCGTGTAGTTCACCGCGTTGCCGGCCGTCTGGTTGATGCCGGTCACCGCGACGCCATTGGTCAACGGACCGCCGGTGCTGCCACCGCCGCCGCCACCGCCGCCGGCGCAGCTCACGCCGACCAAGGTGAAGGCCGCAGTGACGTCTGCCTTGGTGTAGCCGAGGTCGGTCGCCGCCGTTTCCACGCCGCAGGCGCCGGAGTTGTAGGTGCTGCTGGCGGTCCAGTACAGCGCATTGGCGCGGGCGAACACCTTGAACGCCTTCGGCGTATCCCAGCCGGAGGTCGTGGCCAGCTTCCAGAACGCCTTGTTGTAGACGCCAGAGGAGTAGTGCACGTCGAGGCTGCTGGTGTAGTTCGCGGCGTTGTCGATCGAGCCGCCATCCTGCGGCGGGTTCGACATGTAGCGCAGCGCGCCGGAGGCCTTGAACACTTCCGGGCCGACCAGGAAGTCGTTGGTTCCCTTCCAGTAGTACTCGGTCGCCTCGCCGCCCATGTCCGAGAAGGCCTCGTTCATGTGGATGAACCCGTGTCGCACTTGAGCTAGGCCGATCCCTCCGCCGTGGCAGCACCGCGGCCGGATTCCTCGCTCTGGCTTCCCCAGATCCGGTGGACTTCCCCGGATCATCGTGGCGAAAGGCGGAACCGTGACTAAAGTCATGCTTTCGACGATTGGGGACGCTATGTGGCTCTGTTTTTCTCGTCAATAAATTTTTTGTAACATTTTGGTGCGCAGCACCAATAGCGATTGAATTCATCGCAATAGCGGCGTTTACGTGCTGTGCGAGGCTGGTTGCAGCGCACCAATAAAGTCAAACCATGGCAGCTTCATGCAGATGAAGTTAGGGGTCCGACGGCGAAAATGCGCGAGTTGGTCACACTTTAGTACCGGCTCGTCTTCACCCGGGGAAATGCAGCCTCGGTGCCTGGAATGCCGGTCGCAAATAGAAACCCCGGCACAGGGCCGGGGTTGGTGGTAACCGGATCGGATCGCCCGTCCTTCAGGCGAACGGGTCCCGGAGCACGATGTTCGCGTCGCGGTCGGGGCCGGTCGAGACCATCGCCAGCGGGCAGCCCACGAGCTCTTCCAGCGAACGCAGGTAGGCGCGCGCCGCAGGCGGCAGTTTCGCGAACTCGGTGATGCCGTGGGTGGATTCGCTCCAGCCCGGGAACTCCAGATAGACCGGCTCGCACTCGTTCCAGCCGGCTGCGTCGAGCGGCGCGTACTCGGTCTGCTTGCCGCGGTACTTGTAGGCGATGCACATCTTCAGCGACGGCAGGCCGTCGAGCACGTCGAGCTTGGTGATGCACAGGCCGGTGATGCCATTGATCATCACCGCGCGCTTGAGCGCGACCAGGTCGATCCAGCCGCAGCGACGGGGACGACCGGTGGTGGCGCCGAATTCGGCGCCGCGCTTGCGGATGTCCTCGCCCATCGCGTCGTCGAGCTCGGTCGGAAACGGGCCGCCGCCGACACGCGTCGCGTAGGCCTTGGCGATGCCGAGCACGTAGTCGATCGAGTCCGCGCCGACGCCGCTGCCGGCAAGCGCGCCGCCGATGGTGGTGTTCGACGAGGTGACGTACGGATAGGTGCCGTGGTCGATGTCGAGCAGCGAACCCTGCGCGCCCTCGAACAGGATGCGCTTGCCGTCGCGGCGCAGGTCGTGCAACAGGCCGGCGACATCGGTCTTCATCGGGTCGACGTACTTGCCGAATTCCAGCGCCTCGTCGAGCGTCTTCTGGTAATCGATCGCCTCGGCGCCGAGGTATTTCGTCAGCACGAAGTTGTGGTAGTCCATGACTTCGCGCAGTTTCTCGGCGAGTTCTGTCGGGTAATTCAGGTCGGCGACGCGCACGCCGCGACGCGCGACCTTGTCCTCGTAAGCCGGGCCGATCCCGCGTCCGGTGGTACCGATCGCCTTGCCGCCGGCGGCCTTTTCGCGGGCCTGGTCCAGCGCGATGTGGTACGGCATGATCAGCGGCGTCGCCGGGCTGATCTTCAGCCGCGAACGCACGTCGATGCCGGTCGCTTCGAGTTCCTCGATTTCCTTGCGCAGCGCGGCCGGCGACAGCACCACGCCGTTGCCGATCAGGCACAGCGCATCGGGGCGCAGGATGCCGGACGGGATCAGGTGCAGCACGGTCTTCTTGCCGCCGATCACGAGGGTGTGGCCGGCGTTGTGGCCGCCCTGGAAGCGCACGACTGCGCCGATCCGCTCGGTGAGGAGGTCGACGATCTTGCCCTTGCCCTCGTCACCCCATTGTGCGCCGAGGACTACTACTGACTGGCCCATGATGACTCCTGGAATTGATTGGTGCCGCGTGATGGGGTGACGTCACCGACTAAGTTCGGCATCCTTGCCTCACCAAGTCGGCCGGCCTGCGCCATCCCGGCTTCGGCGCTCAGCATCGCGCATGAGTCCACTGGACGCATGCAAGCGCGCTGCTTCGCCCCCATTGTGCGAGGGCTGAAAATTCGACTTGGCAAGTGTCACCACAAACAACCGCGAGGTCGCGAAAACAAAGAAAGCCGGAGGACTGGCCCCGGCTTTGCGAAATTATCCTCGTTTTCGGGCTTGGCGACCAGCTTTGCCGGCTCCGGGCTCGATCGGGGTCAACGCACGACCTGGAGTGCGACCAGACCCATGACGACCATGACCCCGCCGCCGACCCGCAGGGAGCGCTCCGGGGTCACGGTGAGTTGCGCGACCATGCGCTTCCACGCGCCCGGGGACACCAGCAGGAACAAGCCTTCGATCACCAGCACAAGGCACAGCGCTGCCAACAGGTCGGAGTAATTCATGACGACTGGCGCAGCCCTACTTTCCTGGCGCTGAACGGCCGGGATTCGCGAAGTAGCGCAGCAGCTCCGAATCCGGATCCAGGACCAGCACGTCCTTGCCGCCGAACGCCGCCTTGTAGGCCTGCAGGCTGCGGTAGAACCCGTAGAACTCGGGATCGAGCCCATACGCCTGCGCGGCAATCGAAGCCGCCTCGGCATCGCCCTGTCCGCGCAATTGCTGGGCGTCGCGTTCGGCCTCGGCCCTGATCACCTGTTGCTGCAGTTCGGCGCCAGCGCGGATCTTGGAGGATTCCTCGTCGCCCTCCGCGCGCAGCTTCAGCGCCGCCCGCGAGCGTTCCGCAGCCATCCGGTCGTAGACGGACTTCAGCACGTTGCTGTCCTCGGGCAAGTCGATCCGCTTGATCCGGATATCGACGACCTCGATGCCCAGCGACGTCAGCGTGATGCGATTGACCTCGCGCAGCATGTCGCCGCCGAGGTTGCTGCGGTTGAGCACGACGATGTCCTGCAACTGGCGCTGGTTGATGGTATTGCGCAGGGCTTCGACCACGATCGGCGTGAGCCGTTGCGCGGCGCTGTCCTCGATGCCCAGGGTCGCGGTGTAGTAGCGGCGCACGTCCTTGATCCGCCAGGTCGCGAAGTAGTCGACGCTGACGGACTTCTTTTCCTGGGTCAGGTAGCGCGCCGGCGGCGCATCGAGGGTCAGGATGCGGCGGTCGAACAGTTGCACGCTCTGCACGATGGGCAGCTTGAAATGCAGTCCCGGCGCGTCGTCGGTGCGGACGATGCGGCCGAACTGGAACAGCAGCGCGAGTTGGCTCTCGCCGACGATGTAGCTCGAACCCGCCAGCAGCATCGCGAGCGCGCCCGCGATGAGGACCCAGGTGATTTTCATTGGCGCGGCTCCTCGCGTCCGTCGGGACGCGGCGCACGGTCAGGACGCGCGCTGTCGTCGGACGCGGCAGGCAGGGTGGCGGTGACGGCTGGCAGGTTGACCGGCGCTACCGCAGCCGGCGCGGCAGCGTTCGATGAGCGGTCAGCCGGCATGTAGATCGTGTTGTTGCCGCGACCGGCAACGACCTTGGGCACACTCGCGAGGACCGATTCCATGGCCTCCAGGTACAGCCGCTTGCGGGTGACCTCCGGGGCCTTGTGGTATTGCTCGGCCAGCAACGTGTAACGCTGCGAATCGCCTTGCGCGGCGGCAACGACCTGGGCCTGGTAGCCCTCGGCGCCGATCCGCACGCTCGCCGCCTGGCCGCGCGCAACCGGCACGATCTGGCTCTCATAGGCGTGGGCGAGCTGGATCGCCTTGTCCTTGTCCTGCTGCGCACGGGCGACGTCGTCGAAGGCGTCCTTGACCTCATCCGGCGGACGCGCGTTCTTGATCGTGAAGTCGGTCACCAGCAGGCCAGTGTGGTATTCGTCGAGCGAACCCTGCAGGCGATCGCGCAGGTGCGCCGTATCCACGGCCTTCTGACCGATCACGTCGTCCATCAGGCTGGCGCCCACGACTTCGCGCACGACGCTCTCGGCGGCCTGCGCGAGGATCTTCTCCGGGTCGCGGTTGCCGAACAGGAACAGCCGCGGATCGCGCACGGCGTACTGCACGTTGTAATCGATCAGCACGATGTTCTGGTCGCGCGTGAGCATGCGCACCTGGTCGGAGGCCGAACGCACCTTGGTCGCCTCGACCTTGTTGACGGTCTCCACCGGCCACGGCCATTTCATGTTCATGCCCGGGGTCATGATCCGCGCGAACTGGCCGAACCGCAGCACCACGCCGCGCTGGGTTTCGTCGATCAGCTGGAAACTGCTGAACAGCAGGCCCACCAGCACGATGATGCCGATCCACATCGCGAAGCGCGGACCATGGTCGCCATCGGAATCGCCGCCGAACATGCGGCCGAGGCTTTGCTTGAGGCGATCCAGGAAGGCATCGGTCTCGCGGTCGGGATCGCGGCCTTTCCACGGGTCCTTGCCGCTCCCCTTGTCGCCGCCCTTACCCGGTAGATTCCACGCCATGTACGCTCCTGCAGTGCCGAATGGCCGCACCGTGCAGCCGGGAATTCACGGCACGGGATCGCGATCGGACGCTGTGATATTGGTCTTCAGTGATTGTAGGTAGGGGCGTCGGGGCCAGCAAGCAAGGCCTCGAGCGCATCGCCGCCCGCTTCGGCGGCCAATTGTTCGGCCTGCGCGCGCGGCATGTCGAGCTGGACGCGCCAGCCGTGCTCGTCGGCGACCTCGTTGCTGACCGCGCCCATCGCGTGCAGGCGTGCGCGCAACCGGGCCGACTTCGGGTGCAATTGCAGCTCGCCCTGGACGCGCTGCGCGGCGAACTGGTCCGACATCGCCTGGCGCAACAGGTCGAGCCCTGCACCTGTATGCGCCGAGGCCCAGATTTTTTCCACGCCCTCGGCCGGACGTTCACGACGCGGCTCGACGAGCGGCCCGTCGTCCTGCGCTGCCAGCAGGTCGATCTTGTTGAACACCAGCAGTTGCGGAATGTCGCCCGCATCGATGTGCTTGAGCACCGCATTGACCTGGCCGATGCGCTCGTCGCGCAAGGGGTCGGCGGCGTCCACCACGTGCAGCAACAGGTCGGCGTCGCGCGCCTCGGACAATGTCGAGCGGAACGCGGCGACGAGTTCATGCGGCAGGTCGCGCACGAAACCGACGGTGTCGGACAGCACCAGCGGCCCGCAGTCGAGGCCTTCGACGCGACGCACGGTCGGGTCGAGCGTCGCGAACAGCTGGTCGGCGACGAACACGGTGGATTTGGTCAGTGTGTTGAACAGGGTGGACTTGCCAGCGTTCGTGTAACCGACGAGGGCGACGCGCGGGAGTTCGTTGCGCAGGCGCGCGCGGCGCATCTGGGTGCGCTGCACGCCGACTTTCTCGAGCCGCTTCTGCAACTGTTCGACGCGTTTTTGCAGCAGCCGGCGGTCGATCTCGAGCTGGGTTTCGCCGGGTCCGCGCAAGCCGATGCTGCCGCCGCGCTGGCGTTCCAGATGGGTCCAGCCGCGGATCAACCGCGTCGCCATGTGCTTGAGCTGGGCGAGTTCGACCTGCAGCTGGCCTTCATGCGAGTGCGCGCGCATCGCGAAGATGTCGAGGATCAGGCCGGTGCGATCGACCACGCGGCGACTGAGCGCCTTCTCGAGGTTGCGTTCCTGCACCGGCGACAGCAGCTGGTTGAACAGCACCAGGTCCGCACCGGTGCTGTCGCACAACTGCTTGACCTCTTCCAGCTTGCCGGTGCCGATGTAGTACGCGGGATTGCGGCGCGCGACCTTGGCGGTGATCGTGCCGACCACGGTCGCCCCGGCCGAGCGCGCGAGCTCCGCGAATTCTTCCAGCAAGGTCGGATCGGCCGCACCGGAATACGGCTGGATCAGCAGGGCGTTTTCACCCTTGCGCGAGCGTTCGAACATCTAGTCGCCTATCCCGGGTGAGCTGCTGCCGGATCGTCCGGTACAGGTCGCCAATTAGTGTTCAGCCGGTGGCTGCGCGGGCTCGTCGTGCGCATGTTCGGCATCGGTGCCGATGCGCACGTTGCGCGACGGAACCACGGTCGAGATCGCGTGCTTGTAGACCATCTGGCTGACCGTATTGCGCAGCAACACCACGAACTGGTCGAACGATTCGATCGTGCCCTGCAGCTTGATGCCATTGACCAGGTACACCGCGACCGGCACGCGTTCGCGACGCAACGCATTCAGGAACGGATCCTGCAACGTGAGACCTTTGGACATGTGCTTACCCTCTGAACTGAATTTGCGATGTTGTCGTTATGGACGCCAAAGGATTCCGCACGGCGCCAGCCCGGCCATTCATCGCTGGCCGGAAGCGCCCATCATGGCACAGGCCCGTAGCCGCCGCGACCGCGGCTCAGGCGCGGGGACGATGGCCCAGAAACAACGCCAGTGCGTCGTCCAGCGTCGCAGCATCGGTTTGCGGGTCGTACCAGCGTGCGTCGATTTCGCCGCGCAGCCAGGTCGACTGGCGCTTGCCGAGTTGGCGCGTGGCGGCGATCGCCTCGGCGCGGAAAGTCCCGGCGTCGACCATGCCATCGAGATGTCGCCACGCCTGCCGGTAACCGACTGCACGCAATACGGACAGGTCCAGCGGGTCCGGCAGGGCCTGCAGGCGCGGATCGGCGCGCAGCCGGCGCACTTCGTCGAGGAAGCCGGCGGCGAGCATCGCATCGAACCTCGCCTCGATCCGCGCATGCAGCACCGCACGATCGGCCGGGCACAACACCAGTTTGAGCACGCGGAACGGGAACCGCTGGCGCACGGCCGCGCCCTGCCAATCGCTGATCGACTTGCCGCTGATCCGCCAGACCTCCAGCGCGCGGCCGATGCGCTGGCGGTCGCCGACCTTGATGCGTTGCGCTGCGGCTGGATCGACGGCCGCCATCTCCGCGTGCAGCACGTCCCAGCCGCGCGCCGCGCCTTCTGCCGCGATCGTCGCGCGCAGCGCCGCGTCGGCCGACGGCATCGGCGACAGCCCGTGCAGCAATGCGTGGAAATACAGGCCGGTGCCGCCGACCAGCAGTGGAATCCTGCCGCGCGCAGCGATGCCCTGCAGCGCGACCAGCGCGTCGGCCGCGAACTCGGCGGCGCTGTAGCGCTCATGCGGATCGCGCACGTCGATCAAGTGGTGCGGCGCCTGCGCCAGGGTCGCGGCATCGGGCTTCGCGCTGCCGATATCGAGTCCGCGATACACCAGCGCCGAATCGACGCTGACGATGTCGCCATCCAGCCGCTGCGCCCATTCGATCGCGAGCGCGGTCTTGCCCGACGCGGTCGGGCCCATGATCGCGATGGCGGGTGGGCGGGTGTCGGTGCGCAGGTCGGTCACCGGCACGCGTTGCGCATCAATCCTCATCGCCCCACTTCGGCATCGTCGGGCCCGGCTTGCCTTTCGGCACCGTCTGCGCGGCAACCGCGTTCCAGACCTTCAGCGCATCCACCGTCGCGGCGACATCGTGCACGCGGACCAGCTTCGCGCCATGTTGGGCGGCAATCAACGCGGCGGCGGCCGAGCCATGCACGCGCTCGCCTTGCGCGCGGCCGGTCAGCGCGCCGATCATGCCCTTGCGCGACAGACCTGCGAGCACCGGCACGCCGAGGTCGGTGAAACGCGCGAACTGTCGCAGCAGGGCGAGGTTGTGGTCGAGCGTCTTGCCGAAGCCGAAGCCTGGATCGACGACGATCTTCTTCTTCGCGATACCGCTCATCTCGCACGCGAAGATGCGCTCGGCGAGGAAGCGGTGCACTTCCGAAACCACGTCGTCGTACTGCGGCGCGTCCTGCATCGTGCGTGGGTCGCCCTGCATGTGCATCAGCACGACCGGCACGCGTAGTTCAGCGACCGCATCCATCGCGCCGTCGCGGCGCAATGCATGCACGTCGTTGACCAGGCCGGCACCGGCAGCGACGGCTGCGCGCATGACCTCGGGTTTCGAGGTGTCCACCCAGATCGGCACACCGGTTTCGCGCGCGAGGCGTTCGATCACCGGGATCACCCGGCGCAGTTCATCCTCGACCGTGACTTCATCCGCACCGGGGCGCGTGGATTCGCCGCCGACATCGAGCGCGTCGGCGCCCTCTTCCACCAGCCTGAGTCCGTGCGCAATCGCCGCGTCCGCCGAAAGTCCGTCGCCGGAGAAAGAATCCGGGGTGACATTGACGATGCCGACGATGCGCGCGCGGTCCAGCGCGAGCACGCGGCCGCCGCAGTCGAGGATGGGTGTGATGTCGAACATTGTTCGCGCCAGACAAATAGGCCAGAGCGGACTCTGGCCGTTCGGGTTGTCGCTGGCAAGCGCGTGCGGTCAGACCGTCGGCGCGGGCCCACCCAGGATGGTGGGCTTCGGACCGGCGATGTCGGTCGGCAGCGGCTTGTCGCCCTTGGTCCAGTCCAGCGGCGGCGGCGGCGTGCGGCCTTCCATGATCGCGTCGATCTGCAGCGCGTCGATGGTCTCGTACGTCAGCAGCGCCTGCGCCATCACTTCCAGCTTGTCGCGGTTCGCGGAGAGGATCTCGCGCGTGCGCTGGTAGGCGCGGTCGAGGATGTCGCGCACGACCTCGTCGATCTTGCGCGCGGTCTCGTTGGATACGTTGTTGTGCTGGGTGACCGAGCGGCCGAGGAACACCTCGTCCTCTTCCTCGCCATAGGTCACCGGCCCCATCTCGTCGGACAGGCCCCACTTGGTGACCATGTTGCGCGCCATCTTGGTCGCGCGCTCGATGTCGTTGGATGCGCCGGTGGTGACCTTGTCCGCACCGAACACCAGTTCCTCGGCGACGCGGCCGCCATAGAGCGAGCACAACCGGCTCTCGATGTTTTCCTTGTTGTAGCTGTAGCGGTCGCCCTCGGGCAGGTACACGGTGACGCCGAGCGCGCGGCCGCGCGGGATGATCGTGACCTTGTAGACGGGATCGTGGTCCGGCACGCAGCGTCCGACGATCGCATGGCCCGCCTCGTGGTAGGCGGTGTTGCGCTTTTCTTCCTCGCTCATGACCATCGAGCGGCGTTCGGTGCCCATCATGATCTTGTCGCGGGCGCGGTCGAAATGGTCCATGCGCACTTCGCGCGCGTTCTCGCGTGCCGCGAACAGCGCGGCCTCGTTGTCCAGGTTGGCGAGGTCGGCGCCGGAGAAACCCGGCGTGCCGCGCGCGATGACCATCGGTTTGACGTCGTCGGCCATCGGAACCTTGCGCATGTGCACCTGCAGGATCTGCTCGCGGCCGCGCACGTCGGGCAGGCCGACCACGACCTGGCGGTCGAAGCGGCCCGGGCGCAGCAGTGCGGGATCGAGCACGTCGGGACGATTGGTCGCGGCGATCACGATCACGCCCTCGGTGCCTTCGAAGCCGTCCATCTCGACCAGCAGCGCATTCAGGGTCTGCTCGCGCTCGTCGTGGCCGCCGCCGAGGCCGGCGCCGCGATGGCGGCCGACCGCGTCGATCTCGTCGATGAAGATGATGCAGGGCGCGTGCTTCTTCGCCTGCTCGAACATGTCGCGCACGCGCGACGCGCCGACGCCGACGAACATCTCGACGAAATCCGAACCGGAGATCGAGAAGAACGGCACCTTCGCTTCGCCGGCGATCGCGCGTGCCAGCAGGGTCTTGCCGGTGCCCGGCGGCCCGACCATCAGCACGCCGCGCGGAATCTTGCCCCCGAGTTTCTGGAACTTGCCGGGGTCGCGCAGGAATTCGACGAGTTCGCCGACCTCCTCCTTCGCCTCGTCGCAACCGGCGACGTCCTGGAACGTGACCTTGACCTGGTCCTCGCCCTGCATCTTCGCGCGCGAACGTCCGAAACTCATCGCGCCCTTGCCGGCGCCGCCCTGCTGCATCTGGCGCAGGAAGTACACGAAGATGCCGACGAAGATCACGTACGGCAACAGGTTGACGATGATGTAGATGATCGACGGCCCGCTGGACGGCTTCTCCTGCGAGAACTCGACGCGGTGCTTGTTGAGGTCGGTGACGAGGTCGCGGTCGAACGGCGCGGTGGTCGTGCCCTTGCTGCCGTTCTTGCGTTCGAAGGTCAGTGTCGACACGTTCGACTGGCCGTCGGCGCTCAATTCGACCTGTTTGATCCCGTCGGCGTGCATTTCGTCGAGGAATGCCGAATATGAGACTTCCGTGCTCACTTCCGGATGATCGGGCGAGAAGCTCTTGAATACCGCGAGCAGGACCACCGCGACGATCACCCAGAGCAGCAGATTTTTGGCAAGGTCATTCATGTTTGTTACCTCGATGGTGCGGGCTATCGTTTCCCACGCCGTTTGTCATTCCACGCGCGCTCTTCGAGCCGCGCGATTTCAGAGTCTAGTCTTCTTCCCGACCGCCAGCGCGTACACCTCGGTCGAGCGCTTGCGCGAAGCTTCCGGCTTGCGCATCGCGACCCGCAGGTAGCGCCGCTTCAAATCCTGGACGTAGGCATCGAATCCTTCGCCCATGAACAGTTTGGTCAGGAATGCGCCTTCCGGTTTGAGATGCGCGTCTGCGAATTCACGGGCCAGGTCGGCCAGTTGCATCGAGCGCGGCAAATCCACCGTGTCCATGCCACTCATGTTGGGGGCCATGTCGGAAAGCACAAGGTCCACCGAGCGCCCTGCCAGCACCTCTTCCAGCCGCGACAGCGCCTCGTCTTCGCGGAAATCGCCGTGGATGAACTCCACCCCGGCGATCGGCGGCATCGGCAGGATGTCCAGGGCGATCACGGTTCCCTTGTCCCCGAGCATCCGGCGCGCGACCTGCGACCAGCCCCCCGGCGCCGCGCCGAGGTCGACCACGACCATGCCGGGCTTGAGCAGCCGATCCTTGGCGAGCAGTTCTTCGAGCTTGTAGGCCGCGCGCGAACGCATGCCCTCGGCCTGCGCCTTCTTCACGAAGGGGTCGGCGAAGTGCTCGCGTAGCCAGCTGGCGCTGCTCTTGCTGCGGGCCATGGGCCTGGTCGGAACCGTGGAAAGGGGTGCGCATGATACCCTTTCGGCCCTTCATCCCTCGGATGTTGCCATTCATGGCGCGACCCCCTTCCCCTCGCAAACCGTCCGGCCCGGCCATCGCACGCCGGGCGCCCGAGGTCGCGGCCGACGCCGGCACGGCCTCGATCGAACGCGGCCGCCCGACCCTGGCGACTGCCCAGAAGCGCTATCTGCGCACCCTCTCGCACAACCTCAAGCCGGTGATCCTGGTCGGCGCCAAGGGCGTGACCCCGGCACTGCTGGCCGAGCTCAAGAACGCGCTCGATCATCACGAACTGATCAAGGTGAAGATCGCCGCCGAAGACCGCGACGAACGCGACGCGTGGGTTGCCGGGATCGTGGAAGGCGTCGATGCCGCGCTGATCCAGCGCGTGGGCAATGTCGCGACCCTGTTCCGCCCGCGCCGCAGGAATCCGGGCATCGTGCTGCCGCGATAGGCGGCGACGCAGCCTGTGTCGTTCATCCTGCAACCTCCGGAACATCCATTCGCCGTGCGCTCGGTCGGCGACGACGCGATCGTTGTCAACGATCTTGCCCTGACGACCAGCTTCTACCTTTCGCCCGAATCGCTGCACGAAGACTGGCCGCCGCGCAGCATCGACGCGCTGCAACCCGAGGACCTCGCCGGCCTGCTGGCGCTGGATCCAGAAGTCATCCTGCTCGGCAGCGGCACCCGCCAGCGATTCCCCGCCGCCATCGTGATGGCGACCTGCCTGCGCCGCGGCGTCGGCATCGAGGTCATGACCAATGCCGCAGCCGCGCGCACGTTCAGCGTGCTGGCGAGCGAGGGCCGGCGGGTGGTGGCGGCGTTCCTGCTGGGTTGACGTAGCGCGCGCCGTGCGCACGATTCCTTCAGGATGTACGCGCAGGCACGCTACCCGGATCGAGGATCAGTCGTGCTTGCGCGTCGCCCCGGCTGCGAGCAACTGCTGCAGGACTTTCGCATCCACGTCTTCGAGCTTGCGGATGTACAGGCATCCCTTGCCGGTCGTGTGCTTGCCGAGTTTTGCGACCAGGCCGGCATTCGCTTCGATCCCCAGCCCGTACAGCGCCATCGCGTCCTTGCGCGATGCGAATCCGAGCCTGCACATGTCGCCCTCACGCCCGCTCTCGTATTTGTAGTGGTAGCTGCCGAACCCGACGATGCCCGGCCCCCACATCTTCGCGGGCTCGCCGGTCGCCTTCTGCATCATCGCGGCCAACTTCTCGCAATCGGTGCGGCGCGCCGGATCGGCGATCGCCGCGAAATAGGCGTCGGCGCCGGTGTCGGTTTGCTGGGTCTTGTTCGGTTTGGCCACGTCATGCGCTCCGGCTGGAATCAGGGACGGATCTCGACGTCCGCCAGCTGCTCGCAATGGTCATCCAGGAGGGACTGCGGACCATCCGTCTTCGCGATGCCTTTCATCGACGACTGTGTCACTTCTGCGGCAGGTATTGCAACGGATCCACCGGCTTGCCGTTGCGGCGGATCTCGAAATGCAGTTCGTCGCGAGGCGCGCCGGAATTCCCCATCTCGGCGATCGGCTGGCCGGCTTTCACGCGCTGGCCTTCCTGCACCAGTCGCTTGCGGTTGTGGCCGTAGGCCGACAGCCATTCGTCGGAATGCTTGATGATGATCAGTTCGCCATAGCCGACCAGGCCCGATCCGGAATACACGACTACGCCGTCGCTCGCCGCGAATACCGGATCGCCCGCATTGCCGCCGATATCGACGCCCTGCTTGGTCGCGTCGCCAGCCATGAACCGGTCGAGCAGCGTGCCCTTCGCGGGCCAGCGCCAGCGGACGCCGCCGACGGTGGCGACATCCGCAGGCAGGATCGCGGCCGATGGCGTGCGTACGACGGCTGGCGCTGGCGTCGGAGTCGGCGTCGGGGCGATGCGTGGCGCGGGCGTCGGCGCGACCTGGGCCGGCTGGGTCGGCGTTGGCTGGACCGGAACTGGCGGCGCTTGAACCCGCGGCGGCATCGGCTGGCTTGGAACAGTTGCTGTAGCAACACGGGGCGGTTGCGGTGTCGGTATTGGCGGGATCGCGGCAGGCTGCGTGGACGCCGGCACGGTTTGGGCAGGCGGCACCGCATCCGGTTTCGCCGACTCCGCCGGCACCGTTTCGAACGGAGTCGGAGCCGGCGGCGACGCGGTGCTTGCGGGCGTTGTCGCTACCGGGTTCGCGGAGGGCTGCGGAACCGGGCGGACAGGCCGCGGCGCAGGCGCTGTCGATGCGGGCGGCACCACGCGCACCGGATGTGGCGGCGCCTGCACGACCGGCTGCGCCGACGTCGGCACATGCGCGTGTCCGCCGCGTAATTTCAGCACTTGCCCGACATAGATCGTGTACGGAGGCTCGATGCCGTTGATCGCGGCCAGATCGCGAAAATCCATCCCGTTGCGGAACGCGATGGCGTACAGGGTATCGCCGCGAATCACCTCCACCTCGCCGTGATCGGCATGGCGCGACGCCGGTGCTGCGCGCGGCGATGCGCCGTAGTCCGGCTCGCGCTGCACGACGTGCGCCTGGCCGCAGGCCCCGAGCAGCACGACCAGCGCGAGCAGCCCCGGCCATCGGGCGCGATCCGGCAGGCGTGACGACGCGTCCATCATCCGTGCATCCCCCGCCACAGCAGCCATCCAACGACTGCCGCGAAGACCAGCAACGCGATCCAGCCGACCGGTTCGATCCAGCGGTGCAGCGCGGCCTCCGCGCGTGCGCCGCCGAGCTTGATCGCACCTGCGACGAGGAAGACGCGCTTGCCTCGACCGATGATGGCGCCCGCGAAGAACGGCAGCAGCGGCATACCGACCGCACCCGATGCGAGCGTGAAGATCTTGAACGGAACCGGCGTGAACCCTGCAATGAGCAACAGCCAGAAGCCGTGCTCCCGGGCCTGCTGTTCGATCTCGTGGAACTTCGTCGCATAGCCGAGCCGTTCGAGCCAGGGCATCAGCATGGCCAGCGCGTAGTGGCCGAGCGCATAGCCGATGGTCATGCCGATGATCGAACCGCCAAGGCTGATCGCCGCGTAACGTAGCGCACGATCGCGGCGCGCCAGGCACATGGGCGCGAGCATCACTTCCGGCATGATCGGGAAGAACACCGCCTCGCAGATGCTCAGCAGAAACAGCAGGAGCGGCGCGCGTGGAGAAGCCGACCATCGCAATGCGCGTTCGTACAGCGGACCGAACAGCTTCAGTTTCATGCGACGCATCCCTGCGTGGTCATCAGACAACACCCGGCAACAACGGAACGAACACCACGTTGCCCAGCGTCTCGGGCTGCCAGCCCTCGCCCGCATTGCGCCAGCGTTGCAGCAGCTGCGCGGTGGTGCCGCCGACCGGCGCGACAAGCACGCCGTGGGGGTGCAGTTGCGCGAGCAGGGCCGGCTCGACCATCGCGCCGGCGGCGGTGACGATGATCGCGTCGAACGGCGCATGTTCCGCCCACCCGGTGCGACCGTCATCGTGGCGCGTACGGACATTGGCGAAACCGAGCTTGCGGAAGCGCTTGCGCGCCACCCGCAGCAATTCGTCGATGCGCTCGACCGTATACACCTCGTCGACCAGCAGGGACAGCACCGCGGCCTGGTAGCCGGAACCGGTGCCGATCTCGAGCACGCGTTTCGGCGCCGGCTGGTCGGGCCAGGTTTCGAGCAATGCCTCGGTCATCCGCGCGACCACCCACGGCTGCGAGATCGTCTGGCTCTTGCCGATCGGCAGCGCGGTGTCTTCGTAGGCGCGGCTTGCGAGCGCTTCGTCGATAAACAGATGGCGCGGCACCTGCCGCATCGCGGTCAGCACGCGTTCGTCGCGGATGCCTTCCTGGCGCAGGCGTTCGATCAGGCGATCGCGCGCGCGCTGCGAGGTCATGCCCTGCCCCTGGGTTTCCGGACGCTGGCGGAACAGCGGCGTCATGCGCGCTGCCGAATCGCTTCGCCAAGCGCGCCGACCCAACTCGCGACTTTCTCGAGCGCCTTGTAGCGCGTCAGGTCGACCTGGATCGGGGTGATCGCGACGTGGCCCGTGCGCACCGCATGGAAATCGGTACCGGGGCCGGCGTCCTGCTCCGCGCCGGGCGGGCCGATCCACCAGATCGGTCGGCCGCGCGGATCGGTCTGCTGGATGCACGGCTCCGCGCGATGGCGTTGGCCGAGGCGGCTGACCTCGAATCCGGCCAGGTCCTTCCATTCGCAATCGGGCACGTTGACGTTGAGAATCGTATCGGCAGGCAGCGGGTCGACCAGCAACCGCGACGTGATCTCGACGGCGGCGCGCGCGGCGGTCTCGAAATGCCGCGCATTGTGGTCGCGGCTCACGCACGAGACCGCGATCGCGGGCAGGCCGAGGAAACGTCCTTCCATCGCAGCGGCGACGGTGCCGGAATAGATCACGTCGTCGCCGAGGTTCGCGGAATTATTGATGCCGGAAACGACGATGTCGGGCTCATGGTCGAGCAGCCCGGCGAGCGCGACGTGCACGCAGTCGGTCGGCGTGCCGTACACCCGCCACGTGTGCGCATCGAGGCGGGCGACGCGGATCGGCTGGTCCAGCGTAAGCGAATTGCTGGCGCCGGAACGGTCGCGATCTGGCGCGACGACCCAGACCTCATGTCCCGCCGCGCGCAGCCCTTCGGCCAGGATGCGAATGCCCGGCGCGTCCACGCCGTCGTCGTTGCTCACCAGTACGCGCATGCAGCCCCTATGCGAAAGAAAGATCCGTATGCAAAAGCCTTGGTCGCTCGGCCGCCAGACGGCCGCGCCGCGGCGATTCCGGCCAGTCATTGTGCCACGACGACCCACCGATTCCGGAGTCCGCGCGCGCGTCGGATCGCCTTGATCGCGAATTCCGCACGGCCAGGCATGGCTCGACGATGCAGTCGCGACCGGCTAGCCTCGCGCGATGCGCATCCGCAACGACAAGCGATCCGGCGACGCGGGTTGCGATACCGCCCCGATTGACGACGCGGCCGAGTTCCGCGCCGCGATCGGAACGGTCAGGCGCCTGCCGGACGTGGCCGACACGCCGCGCGCGCCACGGCCCAGGGCCGCAGCGGCGATGCGCCTGGCCGACGAACGCGCGGCACTGGCCGAATCGCAGCATCTGGATGTCGCGCGGCTGGCCGAGGCTCTCGGCGATGCAGTGTCGTATCGACGCAACGAAGTTCCGCCGGAGATGTTGCGCAGGCTCAAGCGTGCTGAATTCGCGATCGAGGACGACATCGACCTGCACGCATCGAACGAACGCGCCGCGGAAGACCTGCTACGACGCTTCCTCGCCGAAGCCCGCGATGCAGCGCATCACTGCGTGAAGATCGTGCACGGCAAGGGATTTCATTCGGCGCAGGAACCGGTACTCAAGGGCATGGTCGTGCGCGTATTGAACCAGCGCGCCGATGTGCTGGCCTATGCATCGGCCCCCGTCGCGCACGGTGGAACCGGCGCGGTGCTGGTGTTGCTGGCGCGTCGCAAGCCCGGCGAACGCCGTCCCGACCGCTCGCGGCCGGGAGCGCGCGAGGACTGACGATCAGTTGCCGTGCTGCTTCGGCTTCGGCGGGTTGACCCAGAGCACCGTCATCCAGCGCTCCTTCGCCTGTCTGTTGATCTCCGCCATGTAGGCGACATCGACTTCGTCCGACACCGACGATGTCACCGAGCGGCTGTCCTTGTCCTTGCCCATGCTGGCGCAACCGCTGAGGGCGGCCAGGCCGCATACGAGTGCAACTGCCACTACCGTCTTGATGTTCATGACTGCCTCCTGATGGAGTCGCGCCGGATGCCGATCGGCTCCGGACGACGCGCTCCCGGAAACCATTGCACGGCCACCTCTCACTTGCTCGCCATTTTCGGACACGATCACCTGACGCACGGCGACCCGCAGAGCAGCGAGTTCGGCACGGCCCAGGCGACCGCTGGCGCTAACGGTCCAGCCCATGCCGAACGCTTTCCAATGTACGCCGTCCGCCGCACCACGCAAGGGCCGTGGGCGCGGTCAGGGCGCCTCGCCGACATCGCCGGGCGCGTGCGACTCGCTGGACGTCGTGGCTGTCGAATCGGGACCTGCGTAGCCAGCCGCATCCGCGACCTCGCCCAGCGATCGCAGCAGGCTGGTCGCATAGCTGCCGGGCGGCAGTTCGAACTCCAATCGCAACACGCCTGGCTGCGGCCATTCCCAATGCAGCCCCGCGGCGATCGTGCGCAGGGCGCGGCGTTCCTGTTTCAGGCCGGCCTCTTCCAGGCCGATCCGGATGGTTGCATGCGGGGCGAGGACAGCCTCCTCCAGCGCCCGGCAGGCATCGGCGGTACGCAACGTGCCGCGCCCCCAGAGCGGGCCGCTGGGATGCACGTCGTGGGCGGCGACGCGGGCGGCCAGTGCGGCCGGATCGGGTTCGGGGCCGAACACGCTGCGGGTGCCGGCGAGCATCCACATCTCGCCAGGCAATCCGCGCCGCCAGCTACCGTCGGCAACGCGCGCGGCCAGCACCATGTTGAACAATTCCGAGCGCGCCGCCGAGAGCAGCAGGCTGCGCTTGTCGCGTCGCACGCGCTGGCCGGCGAACATGCGCTGCGCGGCTTCCAGATTGCCGCCGCCGTGGCCGAAACGCTGTTCGCCGAAATAATTCGGGAACCCATGCTCGGCAAGTTCGGCCAGCCTGCGCTCGATCGCATCCGCCTCGCCGACCACGTCGCGGAGGTTCAGCGCGAAGCGGTTTCCGCGCAACGCGCCGCGCTGAAGTTTTCGCGCATGCCGGTTCGATGCCAGCACGCGCAGATCGTCGCTCACCAGCGTCGCGATATCCGGCGCCTCGCGGCCCGGCAGGTGCACGCTGAAACGCTGGCGCGCGACCGCATGGCGATCCTTCATGCCGGCATAGCCGATCGCGACGTCGGTCACGCCCGCCCACGCGGCGATGCGCTGCGCGGCGAACGCGGTGTTCATGCCGCGCTTCTCGATGGTCAGCAGCAGGTGCTCGCCGACGCCGTCGGGTTCGAACACATCGAGTTCCTCGACGAAAAAATCCTCGGGCGTCGTGCGGATGCGGGCACTCAGCACCGTCGGCCCGAACGGCGATGCACATGGAGGCGCAAGTGCCGCGGAAGGCAGAATGCCGGGAGCGACCGGTCGCAGCGTGTCGCTCATGCAGTCGCCTGCAGCAGCACCACCGCCATCGCGGCGATGCCTTCCTCGCGGCCGCAGAAGCCCAGCCGTTCGGTCGTGGTCGCCTTGACCGACACCGCGTCCAGTGCGACCTGCATGTCGTCCGCGAGCAGCGCGCGCATCGCCTCGGCGTGCGGGCCGACCTTCGGGCGCTCGCCGATGATGGTGATGTCCGCGTTGCCGACGACCCATCCGCGCGCATGCGCGAGCGCGGCGCAGTGGCGCAGGAACGTGCGGCTGTCGGCATCGCGCCATTGCGGATCGCCGGGCGGGAAATGCCTGCCGATATCGCCGAGCGCGAGTGCGCCGAGGATGGCGTCGCAGAGCGCATGGATCGCGACATCGCCATCCGAATGCGCGATCACACCGCGTCCGTGCGGCACGCGCACGCCACCGAGCATCACGTGGTCGCCATCGCCGAACGCGTGCACGTCGAAACCCTGGCCGATGCGGATCGCGCCGCTCATTCCGCTTCCTCGCTGCGCTGGGTCGCAAGGATGCGCTCGGCTAGCGCGAGATCGGCGGCGACAGTGACCTTGATGTTGTCCTCGCTGCCTTCGACCAGCAGCGGTTGCAGGCCGATCCGCTCCATCGCCATCGCCTCGTCGGTGATCGCGACGCCGTCCGCGCTCGCCTGTTCCAGCGCCTGCGTCAACGCACCGCGCCGGAATGCCTGCGGCGTCTGCGCACGCCACAACCGCTCGCGCGGCTCGGTCGCAAGCACGCGCGCGTTCGCGTCGGCGCGCTTGAGGGTGTCGCGCAGCGGCAATGCGAGCAAGCCGCCGACCGCATCGACGCGTGCCGCTTCCAGCAGGCGGTCGAGGTCGGAATGCCGAATGCATGGACGCGCCGCGTCGTGGACCAGCACCAGCGCATCGTCGGAAACCGTCGCCGGCAGTGCACGCAATGCGGCGAGGACCGAACCGGCGCGATCGGCAGCACCGATGCAGGCCAGCACAGGCTTGCGCAAGCCATGGTCGAGCGTCGGCCAATGCGCGTCTTCGGCGGCCAACGCGACCATCGCTCCGGCGATTCCCGGGTGCGCGAGCAATCGCGCCAGGGTGTGCGCGATCAGCGGGCGTCCGCCGAGCGACTGGTATTGCTTGGGCAGTGCAGCGCCGAATCGCGCGCCGGAACCGGCCGCGGGCACCACCACCCAGGTCATTGCTTCGGTGCCCGCGTCGCCCGGGTCGCAGGCGGCGACACCGACGTGGCGGACACCGGCGCAGCGGCGGATGCGGCGTCCTCGGGCACGTCTTCCGGGCGCACATTGGTTTTCGGATCGGCCGGTTCGACCACGCGATAGAACGTCTCGCCGGGCTTGACCATGCCGAGTTCGGCGCGCGCGCGCTCCTCGACCGCGGTCTGGCCTGACTTCAGGTCTTCGACCTCGGCTGCGAGCGCGGCATTGCGTTCCTTGAGCTTCGCGTTTTCCGCCTGCTGCTCCTCGACCTGCACCTTGAGTTCCTGTTCGGCGGTCCAGCTGCCCTCGCCGTTCCACAGTTTCATCTGCAGCGCGACGAGCAGGACCAGCAGGATGAGGGCGAGCAGGCGGTACATGGTTGTCGGTCAGCCCTCAGCGACGGAAACGCGCATAGGCATCGCGACCGACGTAGCGTGCATCGGTACCCAGCGCTTCCTCGATGCGCAACAGCTGGTTGTACTTCGCGACGCGATCCGAACGGCACAGCGAACCCGTCTTGATCTGGTTCGCGGTGGTCGCAACCGAAATGTCGGCGATCGTGGTGTCCTCGGTTTCGCCGGAGCGGTGCGAGATCACCGCCGCGTACTTCGCGGCGTCCGCCATCGCGATGGTTTCGAGCGTCTCGCTGAGCGTGCCGATCTGGTTGACCTTGATCAGGATCGCATTCGCGATGCCGTCCTTGATGCCTTCGCGGAAGATCGCCGGGTTGGTCACGAAGTTGTCTTCGCCGACCAGCTGCACGCGGTCGGTCAGGCGCTGGGTCAGCAGCTTCCAGCCGTCGCGATCCTGCTCGGCCATGCCGTCCTCGATCGTGATGATCGGATACTGGCGCGTCCAGTCGGCGAGGAAATCGACGAACTGTTCCGACGTGAGGCGCTTGCCCTCGCCGACCAGGTTGTACTTGCCGTTCTCGTAGAACTCGCTCGCCGCGGCATCGAGGCCGAGCAGCACGTCGTCGCCGGCGACATAACCCGCCTTGCCGATCGCCTCGACGATGGTGTCGAGCGCTTCGACGTTCGAACGGAAGTCCGGAGCGAAGCCGCCTTCGTCGCCGACCGCGGTCGAAAGCCCCTTGCCCTTCAGCACCGCCTTCAGCGCGTGGAAAATTTCCGCACCAGCGCGGAGCGCCTCGGCGAACGACGGAACGCCCACCGGCAGGATCATGAATTCCTGCAGGTCCACGTTGTTGTCCGCGTGCGCGCCGCCGTTGATGATGTTCATCATCGGCAATGGCAGCGCAGGCTTCCGATCTCCTGCGAGATGTTTCCACAGCGGCAACTTCTTCGATGCCGCGACCGCATGCGCGTTCGCGAGCGACACGCCGAGCAGCGCGTTCGCGCCGAGCCGCGATTTGTTCGGCGTACCATCGAGCGCGATCATCCTTGCATCGAGGCCCTGCTGGTCGTTCGCGTCGAAACCGCGCAGTGCATCTGCGATCGCGCCGTTGACGTTCGCGACCGCGCGGGTGACGCCCTTGCCGCCGTAACGCGTCTTGTCGCCGTCGCGCAGCTCGACCGCTTCGCGCGAGCCGGTCGACGCGCCCGAGGGCACCGCCGCGCGGCCGAACGAGCCGTCACTGAGGGTGACTTCGGCTTCCAGAGTGGGATTGCCGCGGGAATCGAGGATTTCGCGCGCGTGGATCTTGGTGATCGTGGTCATGGGGTCTACTGGGAGTGAAATAGAAGGTAGGTGAAATACGCAAACAACGGAATCGCGAGCACGACGACCGAGTAGTAGGTCCGCGACATGCTCTTCTGACGCGACACCGCAGTCTTTTGCAACTCGATTGCCTCGCGTTGGTTGTCGCGTATCTGAGTCAACAGCGACACGATTTGATCCGAGTCATCATCCATGGCTCAACCTTCCTCAGCCAGATGGCGCTTCGTAACGAGATCCAGATCCACCAGTGCTTCAAGCAACCAATTCATCTGTCCCAACGGCCACGCATTCGGCCCATCGCTCAGCGCCTTGTCGGGGTCCGGATGCGTCTCCATAAAGATGCCGGCGATGCCAACGGCTATTGCCGCGCGCGCCAGCACGGGCACGAACTCGCGCTGCCCACCGCTCTTGCCATCCGCACCGCCCGGCAACTGCACCGAATGCGTCGCGTCGAACACGACCGGGCAGCCGGTGTCGCGCATCACGCTGAGCGAGCGCATGTCGGAGACGAGGTTGTTGTAGCCGAAGCTCGCGCCGCGTTCGCAGACCATGATCTGCGTGTTGCCCGTGGCCAGCGCCTTCGCGGCGACGTGCTTCATTTCCCACGGCGACAGGAACTGGCCTTTCTTGATGTTGACCGGCTTGCCGGCGCTCGCGACCTTCTGGATGAAGTCGGTCTGGCGGCACAGGAAGGCCGGCGTCTGCAGCACGTCGACGACCGATGCGACTTCGTCCATCGGCGTGTATTCGTGCACGTCGGTCAGCACCGGCACGCCGAGTTGGCGCTTCACCTCGGCGAGGACTTTCAGCCCTTCCTCAAGGCCCGGGCCGCGGAAGCTGGTGCCCGACGTGCGGTTCGCCTTGTCGAAGCTCGACTTGAAGATGAAGGGAATGCCGAGCTTGTCCGTGATTTCCTTCAAGGTGCCGGCGGTGTCGAGCTGCAACTGCATCGACTCGATCACGCAGGGGCCGGCGATCAGGAAGAACGGATGCTCGAGGCCGACCTCGAAGCCGCAGAGGTTCATGGACCCGACCCTCCCGGCACTTCGCGAACGATCCACTGTTTGCCATCTCGAGGCGCAGCCGAGGGATCCGTGTCCGTGCCAGTGTGTCGCAGACAGATCCCTCGCGTTGCTCGGGATGACAGGCGAAAAGAGATCAAGCGCTGGCTTCCTTCAGCAACCTTCCACCCGCATTCGCCTTGTGCTCGCGCGCGGCGCGCACGAAGCCGACGAACAGAGGATGGCCGTCGCGCGGCGTGGACAGGAACTCCGGATGCGCCTGGCAAGCGAGGAACCACGGGTGCTTCGACTGCGGCAGTTCGATCATCTCGACCAGCAGGTCGTCCATCGACTTCGCGCTGATCACCAAGCCCGCATCCTCGAGCTTGCTGCGATAGCGGTTGTTGAATTCGTAACGATGCCGATGGCGTTCGCCGACCACGTCTTTTCCATACAGTTTGTGCGCGAGCGTGCCGGGCTTGATCCGCTGTTCCTGCAAGCCCAGGCGCATGCTGCCGCCGAGATCGGATGCCTCGTCGCGCTTCTCGACATCGCCGGTCGCGGTGCGCCATTCGGTGATCAGGCCGATCACCGGATCGGGCGACGTGCGATCGTTCTCGGTGCTTGCCGCATCCTTCAGGCCAGCGACATGGCGGGCGAAATCCACCACCGCCGCCTGCAGCCCGTAACAGATGCCGAAATACGGCACGCCGTTTTCGCGCGCGTATTGCGAGGCGAGCACCTTGCCCTCGAAACCGCGATCGCCGAAACCGCCGGGCACGAGGATCGCATCGACGTCGCCGAGCAATGCGGCAGCGCCCAGCTTCTCGATCGCCTCGGACTCGAGCCACTTCAGCTTCACTTTCGTGCGTTGGCGCAAGCCGCCGTGGCGCAGTGCCTCGCCGAGCGACTTGTATGCATCCTGGTGGTCGACGTACTTGCCGACGACCGCGATGGTCACATCGTCCACCGGATGCTCGGCTGCATCGACCGTCGCGATCCATTCGGACAAATCGGCGGCATGCACCTTGTCCTGCAGATGCAGGCGCTCGACCACGATCTGGTCAAGGCCCTGCTGGTGCAGCCAGAGCGGGATCTTGTAGATGTTGTCGAGGTCGATCGCCGAGATCACCGCGCTCTCGGGCACGTTGGTGAACAGCGCGATCTTGCGGCGATCCGAATCCGGCAACGGTTGCTCGGAACGGCACAGCAGGATGTCGGGCTGGATGCCGATCGAGCGCAGTTCCTTCACCGAATGCTGGGTCGGCTTGGTCTTCAGCTCGCCCGCCGCGGCGATGAACGGCACCAGGGTCAGGTGCATGAAGATCGCCTTCTCCGGCCCGCGTTCGGTGCGGATCTGCCGGATCGCCTCCAGGAACGGCAGCGACTCGATGTCGCCGACGGTGCCGCCGATCTCGACCAGGCCGACGTCGAAACCCTCGGTCGCCTCGTCGATGCAGCGCTTGATTTCATCTGTTATGTGGGGAATGACCTGCACTGTCGCGCCGAGGTAATCGCCACGGCGTTCCTTGCGGATCACGTTCTCGTAGATGCGGCCGGTGGTGATCGAGTTCTTGCGGGTCAGCCGCGTGCGCACATAGCGCTCGTAGTGGCCGAGGTCGAGATCGGTTTCGGCGCCGTCGTCGGTGACGTAGACCTCGCCGTGCTGGAACGGGCTCATCGTGCCCGGATCGACGTTGATGTAGGGGTCGAGCTTCATCAGCGTCACCCGCAGGCCGCGGGCTTCGAGGATGGCTGCCAGGGATGCCGATGCGATGCCCTTGCCAAGCGAGGACACCACACCGCCGGTCACGAAGATCAGGCGGGTCATGGTTCAGTGGTTCCGGAAAACCACATTCTACAGGCTGCGGCGCGGAGCCGCGAGCGTTGGCTAGGCAAATCAGGGGGCGGAAACGACAACGCCCCGGCGATCGGCCAGGGCGTCGAGTGCGGCATCCGCGCGCGGAGCTTACTGTTCGGGCTGCTGGAGCTCTTCCTCGTCCGGCACGCGCTCATGCTTGCGCGGATTCGAGTTGGCGGCCAGCGACTGGTCGTTGCCGGCGAACGACTGGTTGTCGCTGCGCGCATTGGCGCGGTCGTCGGTATTGGAGATGGTGTGGCGGCCGAAGCCGGAATGGCCGGTCGATCGGCTGGAGGAACCCCCTGCGAAGGCACCGGAGTGGTGGCCATGCGCAAAGGCGGGGGCGGCGATGAAACACGTGACGGACAATGCAAGCATCAGTCGGCGCATGCGGAAGTTCTCCTTTTGCGTTGGGGCTGTTGCGGTGTGGCAGTTGGACGGTGGGTGCAGCGGGGTGAACATGACCGGGCCGGGAGGCCGCGACGAGGCACCTTGCCCCCGGCAAACGCAACCTAAACTGAATCGAAATTCAGGTTTAACGGAATTTTTATTGCAATAACGAAATCTTGACGGTTGACCCGCCATGGCCATTTCGGGCGGTCAGCACTCAGCGGACGGCTTGACCGCCGTTCCGGCTGTGCCATCCTCGCCGCTTCCTCGCCGCTTCCTCGACGAACCCAAACGCATGAATTCTCGCTACAACGCCGCGGACATCGAAGTCCTGTCCGGCCTGGATCCGGTCAAGCGCCGTCCCGGCATGTATACCGACACCACTCGCCCAAACCACCTGGCCCAGGAAGTCGTCGACAACGCGGTGGACGAGGCGCTGGCAGGCCATGCGACCACGATCGAGCTGACCCTGTTCAGCGACGGCAGCTGCGAGGTCTCCGACGACGGCCGCGGCATGCCGGTGGACATCCACCCCGAGGAAAAGATCCCGGGCGTCGAACTGATCCTCACCCGCCTGCACGCGGGCGGCAAGTTCAACAATCGCAATTACAGCTTCTCCGGCGGCCTGCACGGCGTCGGCGTCAGCGTCGTGAATGCACTGTCGAAGCGGCTGGAAGTCGTCATCAAGCGCGACGGCGGTGAGTTCGCGATGTCGTTCGCGAACGGCGACCCGGCCTCCAAACTGAAGGCCACCGGCAGCGTCGGCAGGAAGAACACTGGCACCCGCCTGCGGTTCTGGCCGGACGCGGGCTATTTCGACACCCCGAAGTTCGCGCTCAAGCCGCTCAAGCACCTGCTGCGCGCGAAGGCCGTGCTGTGTCCCGGCCTGACCGTGCGCTTTTTCGACGAAGCCAGCGGTGAGCGCATCGAATGGATGTACCGCGACGGCCTGCGCGACTACCTGCACGGCGAACTGACCGGCCGCACCTGCCTGCCGGCCGAACTGTTCGTCGGCAGCCTCGCGCGCACCTCGGAAATCGCCGACTGGGCGGTCGGCTGGCTGCCCGACGGCGCCGAACTTGTCCAGGAAAGCTATGTCAACCTGATCCCGACCGCGCAGGGCGGCACCCACGTCAACGGCCTGCGTACCGGCCTGACCGAGGCGCTACGCGAATTCTGCGACCTGCGCGGGCTGCTGCCGCGCGGCGTGCGGCTCGCTCCGGAAGACGTCTGGGACCGCGCCGCGTACGTGCTCTCGGTGAAGTTGGCCGATCCGCAATTCTCGGGGCAGACGAAGGAACGGCTGTCGTCGCGGCAGGCCGCAGCTTTCGTCGAAGGCGCTGCGCACGACGCTTTCGCTCTGTGGCTGCACCAGCACGTCGAACTCGGCGAGGCCATCGCGCAACTCGCGATCGAGCGCGCGACCGCGCGGCTGAAGACCGAGAAGCAGGTCGTCCGCAAGAAGGTCACCCAGGGCCCTGCCCTGCCCGGCAAGCTCGCCGACTGCATCTCGCAGGACCTCTCGCGCACCGAATTGTTCCTCGTCGAAGGCGATTCCGCCGGCGGCAGCGCGAAGCAGGCGCGCGACAAGGAATTCCAGGCGATCCTTCCGCTGCGCGGCAAGATCCTCAATACCTGGGAAGTGGAAAGCTCGGGCGTGCTCGCCTCGACCGAAGTGCACGACCTCGCGGTCGCGATCGGCTGCGATCCTGGCCACGCGAACATCGACGGCCTGCGCTACGGCAAGATCATCGTGCTCGCCGACGCCGACTCCGACGGCCTGCACATCGCGACCCTGCTCGCCGCGCTGTTCCTGCGCCACTTCCCCGCCCTCGTCGCCGCCGGCCACATCTTCGTCGCGATGCCGCCATTGTTCCGCGTCGACGTGGGCAAGCAGGTGTTCTACGCGCTCGACGAAGAAGAAAAGACCCTGCTGCTCGAGCGCATCGATAACGAGAAAGCCGCCGGCAGCAAAGGCTTTGGCGGCGCGGTCAACGTCATGCGCTTCAAGGGCCTCGGCGAGATGAACCCGTCGCAGCTGCGCGAGTCCACGGTCCATCCGGACACGCGCCGGCTGGTGCAGCTCACCGTCGACGACGGCAAGGAAACGCATGCGTTGATGGACATGCTGCTCGGCAAGAAGCGCGCGGGCGACCGCAAGACGTGGCTGGAACTGAAGGGCGACCTGGCGAGCCTGGAGGTGTAATGCCCCTTCCCGATCGCCACCTCGACCTCGGCTGCGGCGCTTCGCCGCGCAATCCCTATGGGCGGGCCGAACTCTGCGGGGTCGACATCCGCGCCCTGCCCGGCAAACCCGCGTTCGATTACCGCGTCGCCAATCTCGCGCTGGATCCGATCCCGTTCGATGACCACAGCTTCGGATCGGTGTCGGCGTTCGACTTCATCGAACACGTGCCGCGCATCCTTGCCACCGCCGATGGCCGCAACACCTTCTTTCCCTTCATCCGCCTGATGGACGAGATCTGGCGCGTGCTCGCGCCCGGCGGCCGCCTGTATGCGCTGACGCCGTGCTACCCGCACGCCGAGGCCTTCGTCGACCCGACCCACGTCAACATCATCACCGACCAGACCCACACCTATTTCTGCGGCGACGAGCCGCTCGGCCGCATGTACGGCTTCAGCGGCAACTTCAGCGTGGTTAACGCGCGCTGGGTGCAACGCGGCGAGGCTTACAGCGCGCTGCCCGGCTCGACGCAGAACTACTCCGCCGGCAAGCGCATGGTGCGGAAGCTGCGTTCGATCTCGCGCATGCTCCGCGGCAAGCAAGCGACGTCGAAGCCACCGTATTTCCTGTGGGAGCTGGAGGCGGTGAAGCCGGGCACCGGCAGTCCGTGATCGACCCCTGCGAACCGCATCGCCGTGGAGCGTTTTCCCGGCCGTAGCCGGCAGCGATACCGCCCGACCAACTATGATGGCTGCCGATTCCAGTGATCGTTCGACATGGCTTCCAACGTCCAGCTGTGGTGGATTGAACCGGCTCCGATGGCCGAGCCGGGGCGTCGATCGTTCCGGATCGACAGGCTGATCGCTTTCGGCTTCAGCGCCGTGCTCGGCCTGGCTGGCGCGGAGGAATCGGGCCACACGGTGCGCGTGCCGCTCGGTGGCGGGATCGATGTGTCGATGCCCGCGCAGCCCTGGCAATACGGGCTGTGGCTGCTGATCTTCCTTGCAGGCGGAGCGCTGTGCGAGTGGATCATGGCGCTCGGTGGGCGCGCGGAAGTCAGCCTGCGCGATGACGGAGTCCTGTGGCTGCTCGGGCGGGCGACCCGGCGTTTCTATCCCTACGCGCTGATGCAGCGCTGCGAGTTGCTGCGCACGCGACCGGACGGCGTCCTCGTGATGCGCTTGACCATGCAGCCCGAGCGCAGCGGCGATCCTGTCCGCGTGCGCGAGGTCGCGATCCCGCGGCGCATCGACGCGGGTCGCATCGCCGGAATCCTGCGGGCTGCCGGCGTCTCGACCTCGGGTTGGCCGATCGCCTGAAGAAAGCAGCCTGGAAGAAGCGCTCCACGACAGCGAGGCCGCTCGATCCCCGGAATGGTCAACAAGCTTGCCAGGAGAACCCCGTGTTGCATCCGGGCTACCCGGCAACCCCCAGGTACCGGCTCGGCGCCACCCCGATCACCCGCTTGAACATCGTCGCGAACGCCGACGCGCTTTCATAGCCGAGATCGAACGCGATCGTGGTGACCGGATCGCCAGCGGCCAGGCGCGGCAGCGCGGCGAAGATCGACGCCTGGCGGCGCCACATCGCGAAACTCAGGCCGGTCCCGGCGCGGAATCGCCGGGTGAACGTGCGCCGGCTCATCGCGAGGTCGCGGCACCAGTCGTCGATGGTTTCGTGCGGCGACGGATGTTCGAGATAGGCGCGGCAGCGCGCGGCAAGGCGCGCGTCGGCCGGAAACGGAATGTCGAGCGGCAATACCGGCGCGCGCGAAATCTCCTGCACGAGCAGCGCGAAGATCAGATCGGTGCGCGATCCCTGCGCATAAGGCAGCGGCAGGTCGGCGGTTTCAAGCAGCAATTGCCGCACCAGCGGCGAGATGCCGACGACCCGACAATCGGCAGGCAACGCGGGATCGACGCCGGCTTCGACGTAGAGGCTGCGCGTGCTGACCGGGGCAAGAGAGGTCACTTCGTGCTGCATGCCTGCGGGAATCCAGACCGCGCGCTCGGGCGGCACGATCCAGCGGCCGGCCTCGGTGCCGACGACCATGACCCCGATTGCCGCATACAGCAGCTGCGAGCGCCGGTGGCTGTGCGGCGCGACGCGGTGGTTCGGCGGGTAGTCGTTCGCGGTCGCGACGATCGCCCCCGGAAGCGCATCGGCCCTGGTTGGATGGACATCGCGCATGCATGGCTTCCATGTGCTTTGGCCCAGTCTAGAAGAAATCTGACCTACCCAATAGTGCGGGCATCGACGCGCTGCGGTTCAATGCACCCATGCAGGACACCACGCTCGACGACTCCCTCGCGGACGCCCCCGTCGCGCCACCCGGGCCCGGCGAGTCTCCGGTCGAAGCCGCCGCGCGCACCGCATTCCCGATCCTGGCGATGCTCAGCGTCTGCCATCTGCTCAACGACCTGATCCAGTCGCTGCTGCCGGCGATGTATCCACTGCTCAAGCAAAGCTACGCGCTCGATTTCGCGCAGGTCGGACTGATCACGCTGGCCTTCCAGGCGACCGCTTCACTGCTGCAGCCGCTGGTCGGCATCTACACCGACAAACACCCGCTGCCGCATTCGCTCGCGATCGGGATGGGCTTCACGCTGGCCGGCCTGCTGCTGCTTTCGCGCGCGACCAGTTTCCCGATGCTGCTGTGCGCGGCCGCGCTGGTCGGTTCGGGTTCGTCGGTGTTCCACCCGGAATCCTCGCGCGTCGCGCGCATGGCCTCGGGCGGGCGCCACGGCCTCGCACAATCGGTGTTCCAGGTCGGCGGCAACATCGGTTCGGCGAGCGGACCGCTGCTCGCGGCCTTCATCGTGATGCCACGCGGGCAGTCCAGCGTCGCGTGGTTCGCGATCGCCGCGCTGACCGCGATGGCGATGCTCGTGAAGATCGGCGGCTGGTACGCGCACCACCTGCCCGCGCACCGCGCCGCGCGCGCGGCCGCGAAAGAGTTGCGCTTGCCGACGAAGACCGTGATCACCTCGATGGCGATCCTTGGCGCGCTGATCTTCTCGAAATACTTCTACCTCGCGAGCCTGACCAGCTACTACACCTTCTACCTGATCGAACGCTTCCAGCTGCCGGCGCAAAGCGCGCAGTTGCACCTTTTCGTGTTCCTCGGCGCGGTCGCCGCGGGCACCGTGGTCGGTGGGCCGATCGGCGACCGCATCGGTCGCCGCTACGTGATCTGGGGATCGATCCTCGGCGTGCTGCCTTTCACCCTGCTGCTGCCGCACGCGGACCTGTACTGGACGACGGTGCTGAGCATCGTGATCGGCCTCGTGCTCGCTTCGGCGTTCTCGGCGATCATCGTGTACGCGCAGGAACTCGTGCCCGGCCGCACCGGTGTGATCTCGGGGATCTTCTACGGCTTTGCATTCGGCATGGGTGGTCTCGGCGCGGCCTTGCTCGGCGTGCTCGCCGACCACGTCGGCATCGTGCAGGTGTACGGGATCTGCGCGTTCCTGCCGGCGATCGGGCTGCTGGCGTGGTTCCTGCCGAGGCTCGATGCTTCGCCTCCAGGGAAGGGTTGAGTCAGGCGGCCGCGTCGCGACCGAGGAAATGCCGCGCGAATCCCGCGACGATCAGCCCGAACAACAGCATCGCGAGCATGTTCTTGCAGAACAGGCCGAGCGTGAAGTGCATGAACTTGAGGTGTGCCATATCCAGCAGCGGCACCACGCCGTTGTTCATCACGAAATAGGCGAACGCGCCGTAGGCCAGGCCGCACCCGACCCAAAAACGGCGCATCGCAGGCACGTCCCGCGCTGCGACGACGAACACTGCGGCGATCAGCAGCGACATGCCCCATTGCAGCAGCAGCATGGCGAGCACGGCGAGGCCCGTATCGCCCCGGAACGCGGAAGGGTAGAACAGGGCGACCGCGCCGAGTTTCGCGATCCAAGCCGGGTCGAGGCCGGCGATCAGGCAGACCGCGCCGATGCCGATCGTGCCGGCGACGAAGCCGCCGGACAGGATCGCCTTCCAGGTCGCCGGGTGGTGCAAACCGATGCCGGTCGTCATGCGCGTGCCGCCTTCTCGTCCAGTGCCGCCTCGATGAGCCGCCGGACCAGCGCCTGCAGCGGCGCGGCGCGTTCGGTCATGTAGTCGAACGACCCTTCGTCCATGTAGCTGAGCTGGGCAAGTTCGAGCTGCACCGCATCGATGCCGTTGCGCGGATCGCCGTAGTGTCGGGTGATGTAGCCGCCCTTGAAGCGGCCGTTCGCGACGAAGGTGTAATCGCGCTGGGATGCGAGCGCGCCCACGATCCTGCGCTGGACACCGGGGTCGCAACTCGTGCCGTTCGCGGTGCCGACGTTGAAATCCGGCAGCCGGCCCTCGAACAGGAACGGCACCACGCTGCGGATCGAGTGTCCTTCCCACAGCAGCACGCGGCCATGCAGGTCGCGGATGCGCGCGAGTTCGGTGCGCAAGGCTTCGTGATAGGGGCGCCAGTATCGTTCGATGCGCGCGGCGATGTCGGCTGGCGAAGGCGTCATCCCGTCGCGATACACCGGCTCGCCCGAGAACTGCACGATCGGGCACAGGCCGGTGGTGTTCTGGCCCGGGTACAGCGAAACATCGTCTTCGGAACGGTTGAGGTCGATCACGTAGCGCGAATGCTTCGGCACCAGGATCGACGCACCCATGTCGCGCGCGAACGCGTACAGGCGCGAAACATGCCAGTCGGTATCGGGTACGCGTCGCGCGGAATCCGTCATGCGCGCGGCGATGGCGTCAGGCACGGCGGTGCCGTCGTGCGGCAGGCTGACCAGCAGTGGCGCGGTGCCGCGATGCAATTCGAAGATTTCCGCATTCATGGTTATCGTTCCAGAACAGATATTGTCATCCCGAGTGCAACGAGGATCTGCCTTGTCATCGGAAGCAGCATGAGCGAGATCCCTGGTTCCACTCGGGATGACAAGGGACAAATTCATCGCATCAGCACTACTTCTTCCGCGGATGTCGGGTGGATCGCGACGGTATCGTGCAGGTCGTCGAGGGTGATGCCGCGTTTCATCGCCACCGCGAAGCCCTGCATGATCTCGTCCGCGCCTTCGCCGAGCAGGTGGATGCCGACGACGCGGCGCTCGTCGCCGATGCAGACCAGCTTGAACAGGCTGCGCTGCGGGACGTCCGCCAGCGCGTACAACATCGGCCGGAATCCCGTCCGGAAGACCTGCACCGCATCGCCATGCTGGGTGCGCGCCTGCGCTTCGGTGAGCCCGACCGTCGCGATCGGCGGATGCGCGAACACGACGGTCGCGATATCGCGGTAATCGAGTCTCGCGGCGGGCTTGCCGCCGAACAACCGATCCATCAGTCGCCGCGCAGCCGCGATCGCGACCGGCGTCAGCGCAAGCTGGCCGGTGACGTCGCCGACCGCATGCACGCCTTCGACATTCGTCGCCTGCCACGCGTCCACGAGCACATGCCCGCGCGCGTCGGTCCTGATACCGGCATCGTCCAGGCGCAAGCCGTCGGTGTTCGGCTGGCGTCCGGTCGCGAACAGAACGGTGTCGAACGCGTCGCTCGCATCGCCGCCTGCATCGCGCAGGCGCAGCGACTCCCCGTCGCGTTCCAACCCCTGCAGGCGATGCCTGAAATGGATGCGCACGCCGGATTGCCGATAGTCCTCGGCGAGCAGTTCGGCAAGCTCGGCGTCGAAACCGTTGAGCAATCTGTCCCCGCGCGCGAACACTTCGACCGCACTGCCCAGCGCCTGCAGCACACCCGCGAGTTCCACCGCGATATAGCCCGCGCCGATCAGCGCGACACGCTTCGGCGCGGCGCACAGGTGGAAGAAATCGTCGGAAACGCCGCCGAGTTCCGCACCAGGGATTTCCGGGCGCTGCGGCCGTCCGCCGGTCGCGATAAGGATCTTCGGGGCGCGCAGGCG
>JBBQHA010000020.1:0-35405 GCA_038323475.1 Lysobacterales bacterium | reverse complement strand
TCCGGGCTGTACCAATTGCGCGAAGTCCTTGTCCCCCGTCGAGATGGTCACCTCGACGCCAGCTGCCTGCGCCTGCAGCGCCAGGGTTCCGATCACATCGTCGGCTTCCACGCCGCCCACGCGCAGGATCGGAAAGCCGAGCGCCTCGACGATCAGCAGCATGGGTTCGATCTGCGCGCGCAAGTCGTCAGGCATCGCTTCGCGATGGGCCTTGTACTGGTCGTACAACGCGTCGCGGAAGGTCGGGCCGGAGGCGTCCACCACGAACGCCGCGCAGTCGGGTTTCTCCTTGAGCGTCGCGCGCAGCATGTTGATCACGCCGTGCAGCGCTCCGGTCGGCGAACCGTCTGGCGCGCTCAGCGCAGGCAGCGCGTGGAATGCGCGATACAGGTAGGACGAACCGTCGATCAGGACCAAGCGGGACATGCGTGCGCTCGCGGTTGCGGAGCGCCATTGTAGGCGCGCGCGACGCGGGCTTCCCGGCGACACGCGGGTCTGTCTGAACGGGTCGCGTCGCGGCGCTTTCCACGCGCCCGCCGCGGTGGGAAGATCGTACGCCCCACACCGGAGTTTCGTCATGCGCATGCAATGCAATGGATTGCTGGTCGGACTGCTGCTGGCGACTGCCTCGGGCGCCGCATTCGCGGCCGACCCGGCCCCCGCAGTCGCGCCACCGCCCCCGGACATGAACGATCCTGGCCAGCCAGCGACCGCCGAGTCGGTCAAGCCCGGCGACCCGCGGCTTGCGCCGCTGCCCGAGGAATCGGCACCCGCGGCGCCTACCAGGAAGTCCGTGCAGCACGACAACGCCAAGTCCGATGGCGACCCCACGAATCTGCCAAGGCTGCCGAAAGACGATGCTTTCCATCCGCCGCCGAAGCCGGCCGAGGAAACCACCACGGCCGATGGCTACAGCGTGCGGGTGCACACCGAAGCGAACGGCGACCGCATCGAGGAGTACCGCCACGGCGGCCAGTTGACCAAGGTGAAGGTCAAGCCCGCGAACGCGCCCGCGTTCGAGGTGCACGACACCAACGGCGATGGCCATATCGACCGTGCGGACGCGAGCGGCAATCCGGTCGCACCGGTGCAGTGGACCCTGTTCGAATGGCACTGACCGTATTGCATTGAAGGCATCGCCCGCGCGGTGAACTGCGTGTGGCACCGCAGCGGTCAGCTGCCGCAACCCATCTCCCGGAGCGGACGATCATGGCGACCGAACAGCCCACCTCCGACGCGCCAGCGACCGTCGAGGTCGCGCACGGCAAGGACGTGACCGTCCACTTCGAGGCGCGCCGCTGCATCCATTCGCGCTTCTGCGTGCTCGGCCAGCCCGGTGTGTTCCGCGCGAACACGCCGGGCGAATGGATCTTCCCCGATGCGGCCAGCGCCGAAAACCTCGCCCTGGTCGCGCAGGAATGCCCGTCCGGCGCGATCACCTACATCCGCAACGACGGCGCGCCGGACGAGCCGCTGCCGCAAGTCAACGTCCTGCGCATTCGCGAGAATGGTCCGCTCGCGGTGGTCGCCGATCTGCTCATCGAAGGCCAGTCCGAACCGCGCGACCGCCAGCGCATCCGCGCGACGCTGTGCCGTTGCGGCGCGTCGAAGCGCAAGCCCTTCTGCGACGGCTCGCACACCGAGGCGAAGTTCGTCGCCAGCGGCGAGCCGGCGAGCAAGGAGTCGCAGCCGCTCGCCGTCCGCGGCGGCGTGCTGACCGTCGCGCCGCAAAAGGACGGCCCGCTGCAGGTCGAAGGCAACCTCGAGATCTGCTCCGGCACCGGCCGCACGATCGAGCGGGTCCGGAAAACCTGGCTATGCCGCTGCGGCAATTCGCAGAACAAGCCGTTCTGCGACGGCACCCACCGCAAGCTGGGATTCACTGCGGATTGAAACAGCGATTGCCCTGATTGGCTGTACTGCTGGTACTGCACAGCACCGATCTCGGAAATCCGGTCTCCTTCCCGGAGGGGTGGAACATCATTCGGCCGCTTTCGGTCATCCCGCCGACTAGCGGGCGAACGCAGCTCCAGGCTTGGCCGGCAGCTGCCGCAGATACAGCCACACCGCCTGCACTTCGGTATCGCTCAGGCGACTGAAACTCTGCCACGGCATCATCGGGTTCAACGCACGCCCGTTGCGCGACTTGCCTTCGCGCAATGCGCGCATGAAGTCGGCTTCGCTCCAGTCGCGCAGGCCGTTCGCGTGCGGCGTGAGGTTGGCCGCGAGCGGCGTGCCGGGCGGTACGCCGGGTATGGCCTGGCCGGCGAAGTCGTTGCCATGGCAGCCGGTGCAGGCATGCGCGAGGTATTCGCCGTAAGCGACGGTCGCTGCTGCCGGCGGCGCGCTGCGCGTGCGCGGCGCGTGGTCGATGTGTTCGGCAGCGGTCAGCGGGAAGTCGGCGAACACGTACAGCACGCGCGCGAGCGGCCGCACTACGGTGCGCCCGGGGTCGTTCGACGATGGCAGCAACGACTGCAAGTAGGCGACCAGCGCGGCGGTGTCCTCATCGGAGAAGTTCGTGTAGTCGCCGGCCGGCATGAACACCAGCGGCGTGCCGTCCTCACGCACGCCGTGCCGGATCGCCGCGGCGATCGCATCGCCGCTGTAGCGCGTGCCCAGCCCGTGCGGCGTCAGGTTCGGCCCTACCACGCGGATGACCGGTCCGGCATCGAAGACCTCATGGCCGACGCCATCGACGCCGTGGCAATCCTGGCAGCCGCGCGTCGCGAACAGGTGCTGGCCGCGCGCGATGGTCGGTGCATCGCGCTGGATCGCGAGCGGCGGATCGTTGACCGCGTAGCGCCGCGCGAGCGCCTGTTCGCTGCGCCGCCACGCGAACGCGTACACGCCCGCAGCGACGACGACCAGCACCAGCAGGATCGTCCCGACCCACTTCAGGAATCTGCGCATCCGCGTTCCCCAACGCCAGCTTGCGGCCGAGTATATGCACCGGTCGCGATGGCGCAAGCCGCGCGCGGATGCGTCGGGTTTTACTGCGAGGGGCCGCGCTGCGTCCACGCAGGCGGCGAACGATCGAGGAAGCCCAGCGCGTGGCAATGGTTCATCACGTGGACGCCCTTGGCGCGCTGCTCGTCGACGATCTCGTTGCGCAGCGCGCGCATCAGCGTCCAGTGCATTTTCGGCCGGTAGTGGTGCTCGGCGTGGTAGCCGTTGTAGATCCAGGTCCAGTTGTAGAACTTGTTGTAGGTGCTCACGCCCCACGCGATCGGCGTGTCCGGGTCGCCCTTGAAGTGCTCGTAGTAGCCGTTCAGCGACGACAGCGAATGGCCGAAATAGTAGAACGGCAGCATCGCGAGGAACGCGCGCCAGTCGTAAGCCAGGCAAACGAGGTAGATGCCGACGACGATGTAGATCTCGCGCCAGATCCAGCGCGCCTTGTCGGGGAATTTTTGCTTGACGTGCCGGTACACGTCGCCGATGTCGTCGCGGAAATAGCTGTAGAACGTGTACGTCCACGGGCTCTCGGGCTGGCCGTCCCGGCCGTGCCGGTAGATCGACAACGGGTCGATCGTGGTGCCGTCCTTGACCCGATCCATGTTGCCGACGTGGTGGCGCAGGTGGACGTGGTGGTAGAACTCCTGCGAAAAGCCGTCGGTCAGCGACAGCACGATGCTGTACGCGCGGTTGAGCCACTTCCAGCGGAAGAACGGGTTGTGGATCAGGTTGTGGCTGCTGCCGTTGATGCTCCACGAGATGCTGATCGAATACACCAGTGCGAGCGGAATCCACGCCGCCCACGGGATGCGGTGGAAGCCGAAGAACAGCGTGCCGACGAACAGCAGGTGCGCGACCACCATCAGCGCAGGGATGACATCCCAGCGCGAATACGCGAAGAAGCTGCGCGGCGGCATCGGTTTGAGCGCGGGCATCATGCGGCAGGCGACCTCTGGCAACGACGGCGGATTTTACGCCGATCCCCGTTAATCGGCGCTGTTGCAAGCACCGACGCCGCGTCGCAACCTTGCGCCTCTCCATGGACGACCACGGGAAGATACGATGACCAGCCACCACGATATCCGCGCGATCGCCACCGATGCGCAACTGCGCGCGGCGTGGCCGGTGGTTTCGCAACTGCGGCCGCACCTGGACGAGGACGGCTTCGTCGCGCAGGCGCTGCGCCAGCTCGACGCGGGATTCCGCGCCACCGTTCTGTATGTCGATGGAACGCCGCGCGCGTTCGCCGGCTGGCGGTTGCTGGAGATGTTCGCGGTCGGCAAGCATGTGTACGTCGACGACCTGGTCACCGACGCGACGACGCGCAGCAAGGGCCATGGCAAGGCGCTGCTCGACTGGCTCAAGGCCGAAGCGAAGCGGCTGGGATGCGTGCGCCTGCAGCTCGACTCCGGCACCCAGCGCAAGGACGCGCATGCGTTCTACCTGCGCGAAGGCCTGCGCATCGAGGCTTTCCATTTCGGGATCGCGCTGGATTGAATCGTCGGCGTCCGTGTCCGGCCGCAAACATCGGGGATTGCAGGTCGGGATCGCCTCACGCGACCAATTCACTCCGGATGCGGCGCGTGGCCAGATCGCAGCCCGGACGCGACCGATGCCGGCGATGCCCGCTCGAATGGCGCTTATGATGCGATCGCGCGGGCCGGGGACGCGCGGTGCGGCTGCGCCATCGCTTCGGGCGCCAAGCAATTAGACTGCGGCAACCGTATCCTCTGCAAACAGGCGGACTACGCCGGAGATTTCCTTTTCCATTGGTGGGAGCGCCCTACGTGAGCAAGACGACTTCGTCCCAACAAGACGAATACCGGCAGGCCTTCCTTCGCCACCTCCCCAAGCGCATCGAGGCCGTCAAGCAGCGCATCGAGCGCTACCAGCGCGATGGCTGGGAATCCGCCTCCCTGACCTTGCTCGACGACGACATCGAGCGACTGGCCGAGACCAGCAGCCGCTACGACCTGATCGAACCGGCCAAGCACCTGCGGGCGCTCGGCGAGATCCTCGGCACGTACGTCGCACGCAAGAGCCTGCCCGATCCCCAGCAAGGCGATCGCATGCTGGCGCTGCTGGCGGTGGCTATCGCGTCGCTGGTTGCGCGCGCCGATTCGGGCGCGGTGCCGCCGCGGATCCCGGCCCAGGCCGCGGCTGCCGCAAGCGCAGCCAGCGAAGCGGCCGGGCCGTCCGCAATCGCGGCCATGACCGGAAGCCGCATCTACCACCTGAGCGATGGCAACGCGTTCGCGCTGGAACTTGGACAACGCCTCAAAACGGATGGTTACCGGGTCGAGCCCGTCGAAACCATCGACAGCCTGTGCGAACTCCTGCTGAGCCAGCCACCGCAGCTGATACTGGTGGACTCCTCGCGCATGTCCGAGCTGGCCGCGGTCGGCACGGCACGGCGCGACGCCGGACAGCGCTCGCACCATCCGGATCAGCGTATCCAGCTGGTCGCGATGGCGGCCCAGGACAACCTGCAGTCGCGGCTAGACGCCCGCCGCGCCGGAGCTGATACCTTGCTGTTTCCGCCGTTCATCCCGGCCGCCGTGGCGCACCAGCTGCAGGCGCTGCTGGCGCCGGTTGCCGAAGAAAAGGTGCGCGTGCTGATCGTCGAGGACGACCGCGCGCAGGCATTGTTCGCCCAAGGCGTGCTGACCAACGCGGGCATCCAGGCCGAGGTGGAACACGATCCGATGCACGTCCTCGATGCGCTCGAATCGCTGCAACCGGATCTGGTCCTGATGGACCTGCACATGCCGGATGCCAATGGCATGGAATTGACCGCGCTGATCCGCGAACACCCCGCCTTCACCTACTTGCCGATCGTGTTCCTGTCCGGCGAAAGCGACCCGGACGCGCGGTTCGAGGCGATCAACTCCGGTGGCGACGATTTCCTGTCGAAGCCGATCCGTCCCAAGAACCTGATCGCGGCAGTGCAGAACCGCGTGCGCCGCATGCGCGCACTGCAACAGCACCAGCCGGATTCCGGCGCGATCGACGAAGCGACCGGCCTGCACCGGCGCGCGTTCGTGTTCGATCGCATCAACGAGTCGCTCGGCACGAGTTCCGATCAGCGCACGACCGTGGGTGGTGTGCTCTTCCTGGAAATCGATGGTGCCGCGGCGCTGCGCGACCTGCTCGGGCTGGCTGCTGCCGAACAACTATTTGCCGCCGCCGGACGCGTGGTGGCGGCCGCCATCGACGAACGCCACATCGCCGCAAGCGTCAATGACAATGCCTTCCTGATCCTTGCGGCGAGCCTCGACGAACACGCGCTGGACGCACTTGCCGGGCAATTGCGCGACCAGCTGATGCAGCATCCGTTCGAGGCCGGCGGCAAGGCCATCCAGCTGCGCGCGTCGGTCGGAATTTGCCTGCTTGATTTCGGGTTCGGCGACGCGAGCGCGTTGCTCAACGCCGCCGAGCGCACCTGTCGCGAAGCGCGCACCAGCGATCGCGGCATCAAGCGCTACCAGCCGCCGAAACTCGCCGCTCTCGACCAGCAAGCGGCGCAGGTCGAGAAGCTGCGCGAAGCGATCGCCAGCAACGGTCTGGAGCTGCTGTATCAGCCGATCGTCGCGGTGCGCGGCAAGAAGGACGCGCAATTCCAGAGTTTGCTGCGCAGACGCGGGGCGAGCGGGCGGCTGATTCCGGCAGCCGAGATCCTGCCGCTGGCCGAGCGTGCAGGCCTCATGATCGACATCGATCGCTGGGTACTGACCCACGCAATGAACGTCCTGCGCGAACAGCACGAACGCTGGCGTGCCGTTCGGATGTTCATACCGCAGGCGATGGCCACGTTCACCGCGACCGACCAGGTCGGCTGGCTGAAAGCCGAGCGGACCGCACACGATCTGCCGGGCTCGGCGCTGGTGCTCGAATGCCGGCTCGATGAAGCATCACTCAATCCTCCTGCGCTGACGGCGTTTGCGAACGCGGTGCACAAGGATGGCGTGCGGCTGTGCATCGGCCAGTACGAACACTCCACCGAAGCGAACCGGATGCTCGACGAGATCCCGCTGGGCTTCATCAAGCTCGCGCCGAAATACGTCGCGGCCAATGCTCCGCAGGCCGTGCGCGACGAACTTCGCCTTGTGATCGACCGCGCCCACCAACGCGGCATCCAGGTGATCGGACACCAGGTCGAGGATGCGCAATCGGCTGCGATGCTGTGGACGAGCAACATCGACTACATCCAGGGCAACCTGGTGCAGTGCCCCACCGGCGCGTTGGACTTCGACTTCAACGCAGAGGCGCTGTGACCGCGCTTGCCCGGATCCTCCTCCCGGCCATCGCCCACGCAGTGTCGCAGTCGGCATGACGTACAGGCCATGCAGACCTGCGCGGCATGACCTGCTGAATTCCGAGCCCCCGGGCAGCAACTGACAAGCTCTCCCGACAGCGCCGTTCGCGAACGCCAGCATGGAGTCGAAACCACGTCCTGCTCGACGCAATGACGCAATGACGCAATGGACTCAGTGGTGCGCCGCTTCCGGCGCACGGTCTTCCGACAGCAGCAGCTCCTGCGGATTCGCCGGCACCCAGCCTGGCGGCGGAGTGCGCGACACACCGAGGCGATCGGCCTGGCGTTGCAACGCTTCCCATTCGCCGAACCGGGCGACGTCCTGCTGGAATTGCTCCGTGTCCCCCAGCGTGTGGCTCGTCCTGCCTGGCGGGACCTGGTTGCCGAGCCAGACGTATTGGCGCCGGAATTCCGTCGCCTCAGCCGCCATCGGCGTGCCCTTGTACAAACGCCGCAGCATGGCGCTGCTGATCATGCGCGACTGGATCGTCGCGCCGGGCGAGTGCATGCCCTTTTCCCAGAACGCGACGCAGGCGTCGTGCAAGCCCGCAACCCTTGAGAGAGCATCGCTGACGGTGCACTGGTGCCACTCGGGGATCGCGAGGCAACTGCGTATGCCGCCCGCAACCCTGGAGAGGGGGTCGCTGGCTGGTGTGCAGATGCGTCTGACGGCGAGCAAGATCGGAACCGGCACGCTCTCGACGGTGTTGCGCCGTAGCGAAGGCGCCACCTCGGCCTCTTCGACGACGGCCTGCATCGGTTGCAGGATCGACTGGGGCACTCGCTGATCGCGCAAGGCGGCGCGCAGAAGCCCGGTGAATGCGGCTTGGCGATCATCGTAATCTTTCGCTTTCGCCGCATGGATCACGATCGCGGCGAGTTCCAGGTCCGTGAACTGCGCACCGCTTGGGGTGAGCATCCAATGCACCGCGTTGTCGGGATCAAGTGCGACCAGGCGCGCGTAGTAATCCGGGCGCGTGCAGGGCCGCGGCTGGATATGGCAGGCCAGCGCAAGCACGTAGAGCGCGAGCGGATCATCCGGATGGCTGTCGGACAGTCGCCGCAACACGGCTTCATGGGCTGTGCTCGACCTGCCGTCGACGCCACGCGGGATGCCGATCAGCGCAGCCGCGATCAGGCTGTCGCGATCGCCCATCGATGCCAGCCGTTCAACCTGCAGTTCGCGATAGTCTTCACCCAGCTGGTCGACGATTTCGCCGACCAGCGCAACGACCACGTCGTCCTTGTTCGCCGCGCTCAGCGCCTGGCGGAATGACGTCAGCACGGCGCGCTGCGCGGACGGATCGGTGCCGACATGTTGCTTCAACCACGCAACGGCCGCTCTCGCGCTGTTGGCGCGCTCGTCGCGAGACGATTCGCCAGCGGGAAATGCGGCCGCCATCAAGCCGGCGAGTTGCTGCATGCCCTTGGACTGCGCCGTAGCCAGCGCCCGCTGCCGATCGGCTTCGGCACGTTCGTGTTCTGCGCGCTGCCATTGCCAGCTCGTCGTCGCGAGCCCGAGCACCATCGCCGCGACTGCCGCGATCGTCGCCAACGTGATCGCAGGATGCCGACGCAAACTGCGCAACGCGCGTTCATTCCAAAGCGGCTTGCGCACGCTGACGGTGTTGCCGTCGCGGTAGCGCGCGAGGTCGGCATTCAATGCGGCCACGCTCTGGTAGCGCTGGCGTGGATCCACGCACAGGCATTGCAGGCAGATCGCTTCCAGATCCTTGTCGACGGCGGCCATCCCCACAGCCACCTTGTCGATCGCCGGTTGGTCGGTTGGCGAAGCAAGGGTGCGCGGTGGCACGCCGTTACCCGTTGCGGTTTGCCGGCTCTGCGCGCGTGTGTCGCCCTGCCCATGCGGCGCGACACCGGTGAGCAGTTCGTGGAGGATTGCACCGAGCGCATACACATCGGTACATCGACTCAATCGGTGCGGACCGACATCGATCTGCTCCGGCGCCATGTAGGCCGGTGTGCCCGACACGTCTTCCGCATCGACGCCGCCGTCGTCGTCCATGTGTCGCGCCAGGCCGAAGTCGCCGACCAGGGGCTGCGCATGCTCATCGAACAGCACGTTCGCAGGCTTCAGGTCCAGGTGCAGCAGGCCAAGGCTGTGCGCGTAGTCCACGGCGGCGCCGAGCTTGAGCAGCAAGCCCACGCTGTCGGCCTGGGTCATTGGCGCGGTAGCGAGGCGCTGGGCAAGAGTCTGGCCACGCATCAGGGGCATCGCGAAGAAATGCATGCCGTCGACCGAGCCGACCTCGAACACCGGCACGATGTGCGGATGATGCAGGCGTGCGGCGGCGCGTGCTTCGGCCATGAACCGCGCGATCGCGCGCGCATTGTCGGCAAGGCCGCCGACGATGAACTTCACCGCGACTTCGCGACCGAGGCTGAGTTGTTTCGCACGAAACACCACGCCCATGCCGCCGCGTCCGATGCGTTCGAGCAATTCGTAGTCGCCAAAGCGGCGATCGTCGGGATCGTCCAGATCGAGATCGTCCCACAGCATCGCTTCGGGCATGCTGTGCCCGGAAAATCCAGCACGTGCGATGTCGAGCAACCCGGCTTCCGGGATTGCCGGGTCGATCCCGCCAGCGCCTCTGTTCGAAGTCGTGCCAGCAGAACCCGGCTCTTGTATCGTGGCCATCAGGCGCCTCCATCCGAACCAAGGACAACGCGCAGCGCGTCCAGGTCCGCGGCCGCATGCTCGGCATCGACACTCAACTCCGCAAGCGCCGACCGTACTGCTTTCTGGAAACGCGCGCGCAGCCGTTTCAGCTGCACTGCGAGGGTGTTCGGCGCCACGCCAAGCCGCGTGCCAAGCGCCGCCAATTCGCCATATCCTGGCGTTTCCGACAACCACGGCTGCAATGCCGCAAAGATCTCGCCGCGTCCATTGCCCGCATAGTCGCCACGCAATTCCATCAGCGCGGCGCGGGTCAGACACAGTGCGAATTCGAGGTCGAATTGGCGATCCGGAGTCTGTCCGTGATCGCGTTCTTCGACGGCCACACCGATGACCTCGAATCGCCGATGCGCGGTGTCGCGCTGCATCGCCAGGAAGCGTTTGAGCAGCACCAGCAGGAATCGCCGGAAACTGCCGACTTCCGGATCCGCGCGCGACCACCAACCATCCCGCATCGAGCGCAGCAAAAATTCCTGGGCCAGATCCTCCGCGTCGCGCGCGAGCGCGCTGCGCCGAAAGAATCCGAGGATCGCAGGGCGATAGTCGCGCACCAGATCGCTCCAGGCGGCGGCTACTTCGCCCGGTTGCCGATCGCTGGCCCGGATCAGGCTCCAGCGCGTGGTGGGAAACACAGCCATGTGCCGCGGCCTTGTGACGGTTGAGCTGCGAACCACGCGCGCCGCAGGCCCGCGCGTGGATCGACGCGCGGACCCTTGATGCGACGCCAGTCTACTTCGCAGGCGCTACCGCAGTACGCTCTTCCGTGAGCAGCAACGTCTGCGGGTTTTTGGGTATCCAGCTTGCCGGTGGCAGCGGCTTCGCGCCCAGGCGTTCGACATCGCGCTTCCAGGCTTCCCACTGGCCGAACGTTGCGACCTCGTTCTGCAGCAGTTCCCAATTCGGCCTCGGGTTCGACTCCTGCTGTTCGCCCATCCACACGTAGTCGCGTCGTAGTTGCTTCGCGGCGGTTTCTTCCGGCATGCCCTTGAACAGGCGCCGCAACATCGCGCTGCCGATCATCCGACTGACGATCGAGCCACTGCGATCGTTTTCGAGAAGTCGACCGACTGCGATGCAATCCGCGCGACGCGGCGCGACCACTCCCTTGCACATCGGCAGCACAGTGCCGATCTTCGGGAACATCACCTGATCGACTGCATTGCGGCGCAACAGCAACGCCAGTTCACGCGGATCGACGCCGGGCCGTGTCGACGGTGCCGGCTGATCGGCGAGTGCCGTTCGCAGGATGCGGACGACGTCGCGCAGGTGCGTATCCGCCTGTGTCGCAGCAGCGGCCGCATGCAATTGCCCAGCGCTGGGAGCAGCGCCATTCGGCAGCAACAGCCAGTGCACGGCATTGTCGGGCGCAATCTTCACGAGGGTAGCGTAGTGCTCCGGATGCGCGCAGGGCCCGGTCTGCATCTGGCAGGACAACGCCAGCGCGAACAGTGCGAGCGGATCGTGGCCGAATATCCGAGCGAGGTGCTGTTCGACGTCCGCGTTGCCATCGATCAGCCCGTTTTCCATCGCTTTGGGCAGGTCCAGCGACTCCGCGTCGTTGGGCATGCCCAACAACACCGCCGCAATCAGGCTGTCGCGATCTTTCTTGTGCGCGAGCCGCTGCCATTGCTGCCGTCGATAATCGGCGCGCAGGTCCTGCGCCGCCTGCTGGAGCGCGACCGGCGTCGCGACGCTCGCTTCTTCCAGCGTCTTGGCGCTGGCGTGCGATGGCAGCGCACCAGCGAAGCCGAGCAGACCGGCGGCCAGCATGATCGCCGTGGCGAAGGCATTTCGATGCAACGACGGGGCGCTGCGATTCAGGTAGTGGGTGTTCATGGCAACTCCAGGAGTGGGGGTGGCCGGCACATCCACGATGCACCGTCATCCCTTACATAGGGCGACCCAGCCAACGATGACAAGCACGGCGTACTGCGTGGAATCCCGCATCGGGACTCTAATACGCCGGCTTTTCTGGTTCATATACGGAAGCGCACACTCCAGGCTCCCTTTCTCATGACCGGCAATCGGCTTGCGTCTGCGCACGCGCCATGGTGGCAATCGATCGGCACGCGTCGAAATGGCGTCGCGTCGAACAGGAAAAAGCGGGCGTCACGACACAGAGCGCGGATGGCGAATGGGCAACAATGCCGCGATGTGCCGACATCTCACCGCCAGGCAAGAAACATCATGATGCCGCTGCGCGTGGTCAACGCCGATGCGACCGGAAGCCAGGCGGCGATCCTCGATGCCTTGCCGGCGCATATCGCGCTGCTCGATGCGCGCGGAACCATCGCTTCGGTGAACAAGGCGTGGCGGCAGTTCGGCGATGCGAACGGTCTGCACAGCCCCGGCCATCAGGTCGGAGTCGATTATCTTTCCGTTTGCGACAATGCGCTGGGCGCCGACGCGCCACTCGCGCATCGCGTCGCGGCCGGCCTGCGCACGGTGCTGCAAGGTACGGCGACGCGCTTCTCGATCGAATACCCCTGCCACTCGCCGCAGCAACAACGCTGGTTCCTGATGACGGCGACGCCGCTGTCCGCCGACCATCCGGATGGCGCTGTCGTCATGCACGTGGACGTGACGGCAGAGCGGCGGGCCGAAACGAGCCTGCGCATCAGCGAGGCGCGGTTCCGCGAGATGGCCGAAAGCATTGATGAGGTGCTCTTCCTGAGCGATGCGGGCAGCGGTCGCGTGCTGTACATCAGCCCCGCCTATGAAGACGTCTGGGGACGCAGTTGCGAAAGCATGTACGCGGATCCGGAATCCTGGGCGGAGGCGATCCACCCCGACGACCTGGAATCGACGCTTGAGGCCTACCGGAAGGGAATGTCGGTGCAATCCATGTTCGAGTACCGGATCGTCCGTCCCAATGGCTCGATCCGGTGGATCCAGTCCAGGCGCTATCCGGTCAGGGACGATGCCGGAATCATCGTGCGCATCACCGGCGTCGCCAAGGACATCACCGAGCGCAAGCAGGCCGAGCAGGAATTGCGCGAAAGCGAGCGCCGCTTCAGCGGCATGCTGGAGACGATCGAACTGCTCGCGGTCATGCTCGATCGCGAAGCCCGGATCACGTACTGCAACGACTACCTGCTGCGGCTGACCGGGTGGCGGCTCGATGAGGTGATCGGCAGGGACTGGTTCGAGACCTACATGCCGGTCGAAGTCGACGTCATGCGGCCGGTCTTCCAGGCGCTGCTCGCCAATTCGCCGGAAACATGGCATCGCGAGAGCGCGATCCTCACCCGAACGGGCGCGCGCCGCCTGATCCGCTGGAACAATTCGGTGCTCCGTTCCGGCACGGGCGAGGTGATCGGCACCGCGAGCATTGGTGAGGACATTACCGAACGGAAGCAGTCCGAAATCAGGATCAAGCACCTCAACCGGGTGCAGGCTGTGTTGAGCGGCATCAATGCGCTGATCGTTCGTGCGCGCGATCGCGATGAACTGTACCGCGAGGCGTGCCAGATCGCGGTCGATGCGGGCGGGTTCCGGATGTCGATGATCAGCATTCTCGACAAGGATGCGCAGCGCATCGTCCCGGTCGCATCGGCGGGCAAGGATGAGGACCTGATGGCCCTGGTCAGGGAGTTGCTCGCATCGAGCGACCGTGCGCAGAACTCGCTGGTCGCGCAGGCGATCAGGGACAGCAAAGCCATCGTCGCCAACGATTCGCAAAACGATCCCAGGGTCCTGCTCGGCGCGAAATACGCCGAGGCCGGGGTCCGCTCGCTGGCGGTCCTGCCGCTGATGGTCGCCGATGAGGCGGTCGGCGTACTCGTGCTGTACGCGAGCGAGGTCGCATTCTTCCACGATGAAGAGATGGAGCTGTTGACCGAGTTGACCGGCGACATCGCGTTCGCGATCGACCACATCGGGAAGGCGGAAAGACTCGATTATCTCGCCTGTTACGACTCGACCACCGGGTTCGCGAACCAGTCGCTGTTCCTCCAGCGCCTGCAGGAGAAGCTGCTGTCGGCGCAGGACGACGAACACAAGAAAGCGGTCTTCGTGCTCGACATCGAACGCTTCAAGACCGTCAACGATGCGTTCGGCCGCAACGTCGGCGATGAACTGCTCAGGCAGATCGCCGAGCGTCTCGTGCAGGCTGGCGGCGGCGATGCGAGCCGCTTTGCCCGCCTCGGCGCGGACCGCTTCGCGATCGTCGCGACAGGCATGGACAGCGTCGAACAGGTCGGCCGCTATACCGAGCAACGGCTGGATGCGACGTTCCGCGCGCCGTTCCGGGTCGGGGACCATGACCTGCGTATTTTCGTGAAGGTCGGCATCGCCCTGTTCCCCGATGATGGAATGGACGCCGACGCGTTGTTGCGCAATGCGGAAGCGGCATTGAAGAAAGCCAAGACGACTGGCGAGCGCTATCTCTTCTTCACCCAGAAGATGACCGAACGCGTCGCCGAACGGCTGTCGCTCGAGAATCGGCTGCGGCAGGCGCTGGACAAGGACGAATTCGTCCTGCACTACCAGCCCAAGGTAAGTTTCTCGAACGGGCTACTGACCGGATGCGAGGCGCTGATCCGCTGGAACGATCCACAGACCGGCCTGGTCCCGCCGATGCAGTTCATCCCGATCCTGGAGGAAACCGGGCTGATCCACGAAGTCGGGCGCTGGGCGCTGCGCAAGGCGATCGAAGACTACCTGCGCTGGCGCAACGCAGACCTGGCCGCCGTGCGCATCGCGGTGAACGTGTCGCCGCTGCAATTGCGCAACCGCGGTTTCATCGCCGAAATCAAGGATGCACTCGGCGTCGATGCGCATGCCGCGACCGGGCTGGAACTGGAGATCACCGAAAGCCTGATCATGGAAGACGTCAAGCACAGCATCGCGAGCCTGCATGCGATCCGTGCGACGGGAGTCACCATCGCGATCGACGATTTCGGCACCGGCTTCTCCTCGCTCAGCTACCTGTCCAAGCTGCCGGTGGACACGCTGAAGATCGACCGCTCCTTCATCATCGACATGACCGGCGCGCCGGAAGGGCTCTCGCTGGTGTCCACCATCATCAACCTGTCGCACTCGCTGAACCTCAAGGTCGTCGCCGAGGGCGTCGAGACCGAGGAACAATCGCGCCTGCTGCGATTGCTCCGGTGCGACGAGATGCAGGGCTACCTGTTCAGCAAGCCGGTGCCGGCGGACATCTTCGAAACGAAATTCCTGGCAAGGAATGCAGCCTCCTCATGACGGGCGCGCTTTCGTGCAGCGCGCGAACAGCTGCACGCCCGATCCGCCCATCCTCACGTCCACCGGCGCGTCGCCGAACTTCGACTGCGCGAACAGTGCGCGCAATTCGTCGGCCGAGCGATAGATGATGCTCCAGTCCAGCACGTGCTCGAGCAGCGCGCGCTCGGGATTGCCCGGATCGTGGTTGCCGATCAGGGCCACGCCGCCAGGCAGCAGCACGTCGTGCATCCAGTCGAGCAGGCGGATCACCAGCTTGTCCTGCAGGTAGTCGGTCAGCCCGAGGCTGTAGATCAGGTTCTGCGGCCCGAGCCTGATCTTGCCGCCGCCCAGCGCGAGGCGCACGACATTGTCGACCGCGAAGCGGAACCGCCCGGACACGCCCTGCGCATGCACGCGTTGCGCGGCGAATTCGGCCGCTTCCGGATCGATGTCCAGGCACGTCGCGAAGAAGTTCGGCGCGGCGCCGTCCTCGCACAGGCTGGTCAGTTCGCGCGCGCTGCCGGAGGCTAGGCTGGTCACCGGCATCGGCTCGTCCGGCGTCCAACGCGCGAGCAGTTCGCGCATGAGGTCGCCGACGTAGCTCAGGCGATCGCGGTTGGCCTCGCTGATCTTCGTCGAAAGCGCCCAGCGATCGATCAGCGGGCCGAGCCTCCCGTCGCCTTCGGGTTTTTCCTCGTAAAGCATGTGGATCGTGTAGTAGTCGCCGGCGTATCCACGCGGCTTGCTGTAGCAGCGATCGAACAGGCGGCTGAGCATCAGGTACGGAAACGTTTCGCGCAGCAGGTACGTGCCGGGCGCGCGACCGCCATCGGAACTTCCGCGCGCGGCGTCCTGCAGCGCATGGTTCAAACCGTCGCAGGCCTCGGCCACGCGCAGCGCAGCATCGGCGGGCGGCGAGGGCCGGCCCAGCGCGTTGTTGAGCGCGAACATCGTGTCCTTGAAGCGTTCGACTTCGGCGACGAATCCCGCCGGCAAGTCGCCCGCGGCGACGCCGGTGCGCTCGCCATGGATCGGCGCGACCTGCGCGATGTCCTCGATCAGCAACGCCGGCAACGCAGCGGTCGTGTCGCGCAACCGGCCCGACAGCACGGTCGCGAGGTGGTGGAAAAAACGCGCCGCGAACGCGGGCGAGTCGCGCAACAGATGATCGACCGCGGCCTTGTCGAGCGCGAGCACCTCGACGTCGCTGTCGGCGATCACGTTCGCGGTCGCCGCATCGTCCTGCAGGAACGCGATCTCGCCGAAGATCTCGCCGGGTTCGAGCATCGCGACCGTCAACGCGGTGTCGCGCGTCACCCGGTCGACACGCGCCATGCCCTTGAGCACGAAGTACAACGCGTCCGATGCCTGCCCCTGTCCGACAAGGGTGGTGCCCGCCGCGAAATGCACCACGCAACCTCGCGCAAGCAGCAACGACTGGTCTTCCGAAGACATCGAACTCAGTGACATGCGGGATTCCTCGAAGTGGCGGTTCGTCGCGACCGGGCCAGACTAACTGAGCCGGCAACGTACGGATACTTCCATGGGCTGCGCCACCACCTGCACGGAACCGAGCGCTTGCGCAAGCGATCCCGGATGTTTTCTTCGCAAGTCCCGGCAACATGGGAGTAGAGTCGAATATCTCCTCCTCGCCGCCTTACGACCTTCGCGCCACCGGCCTGCCACGGGCTCGACGGAGCCTCCGACATGCATGCGAACGAAATAGCGGAAAAGCTGCGCAGCTGCGAGCTGCGCTTCCGGCGGATGGCGGAGGCCATCAACGATGTGTACTTCCTTGTCGATGCCCGCAGCGGCGGCATTGCGTACATCAGTCCGGCCTACGCGGAGATCTGGGGTCGCAGCGGCGAAAGCGCGCAGGCGGATCCGGCCTCGTGGGCCGAGGCCATCCATCCCGAGGATCGCGCGGCGGCATGCGTGAGCTACGGGGATGGACTTTCCGGCAGTGAAGCGATGTTCGAGCACAGGATCGTGCGCCCCGATGGCTCGGTACGCTGGATCGAGGCGAAGCACATCCCGGTGCGCGACGATGCGGGACACATCACCAGCGTCACCCGGGTCGCCACGGACATCACCGAACGCAAGCGGATTTCCCTCGCATTGCGCGAAAGCATGCAATGCCTCGACGGCATCGTGAACTCGGCGATGGACGCCATCGTGAGGGTGGACGACGGCCATCGCATCGTCCTCGCCAATGCAGCAGCCGTGCAGATGTTCGGCTACGCGCCCGGCGAACTCCTCGGCCAGCCGCTGGGCATGCTCATCCCGTCGCGCTTCCAAGCCGCGCATCCGACCCAGGTCGCGACGTTCGGCGCGTCGGGAAAGACGAGCCGCAGGATGGGCTCGTTGCGCACCGTCACCGGTCTGCGCAAGAACGGTGAGGAATTCATGATCGAGGTATCGATCTCCAGGGACGAGTCGAGCGGTCAGCGGCTGTTTACCGCAATCCTGCGCGATGTCACCGAGCAGCAGCAGGCCGAAGCCAAGATCAGGCGACTGAACCGCGTGTACGCCCTGCACAGCCAGATCAACACGTTGATCGTCCGCGCACGGGATCGCGACGAACTCTTCCGGGAAGCGTGCAGGATCGCCGTCGAGCTGGGCGGCTTCTACATGGCCTTCGTCGGCATCGAGGATCGGAGTACGCAGCGGATCGTTCCGGTCGCATGGGCGGGAGGCGACGAACAGCTGCTGGCTTTCATCGAAGGCGCCCTGGCCTCGGGCGAAGTCGCGCCGAAGACCATGGTCGCCAGGGCGATCAGGGAAAAAACGCCCGCCGTATCCAACAATTCGCAACACGATTCCAGGGTCGCGCTGACCGACAAGTATGCGAAGTCGGGGATCCATTCGATGGCCGCGTTGCCGCTGGTGGTTGCTGATGCAGCGATCGGCACGCTGGTGCTGTACTCCCGGGAAGCCGGGTTCTTCCATGAAGACGAGATGCGCTTGCTGATGGAGTTGACCGGCGAAATCGCGTTCGCGATCGACCACATCGAAAAAGCGGAAAGGCTGGGCTACCTCGCCTGCTTCGACGTGCTGACCGGATTGGCGAACCAATCGCTGTTCGTCGAGCGCCTCCAGCAGAAGCTGCTCTCGTTGTCGGACGAGCCGGGCAAGACGGCCGTTTTCCTGATCGATATCGAGCGATTCAAGACCATCAACGACACGTTCGGGCGCAGCGAGGGCGACGGACTACTCAAGCAGATCGCCGAACGCCTCGTGCGGATCGGCGGCGGGGATGCCGGCCGCTTCGCGCGCTTTGGCGTCGATCGCTTCGGTGTTGTCGCGTCGGGTTTCGACAGCGTGGAGCAGGTCGGCAATTACCTCGAGCAACGGCTCGCCGCGAACTTCCGCACGCCCTTTCGCGTTGCGGACAGCGACCTGCGCGTTTCGGTCAAGGCTGGCGTTGCCCTGTTCCCCGATGACGGAGCCGATGCCGACACGCTGCTGCGCCATGCAGAGGCCGCGCTGAAGAAGGCCAAGGCGACCGGCGAGCGCTATCTGTTCTTCAACCAGAAGATGACCGAGCGGGTCGCCGAGCGCCTGTCGCTGGAGAACCGGCTGCGCCAGGGACTCGACAACGGAGAATTCGTACTCCACTACCAGCCCAAGGTACGCCTCGGCGACGGCAAGCTCACCGGCGCCGAGGCGCTCATCCGCTGGAACGATTCGCAAACTGGCCTGGTACCGCCGGGCATGTTCATCCCGATCCTCGAGGAAACGGGCCTGATCCATGAGGTCGGTCGCTGGGCGATGCGCAAGGCCATCGAGGATTACCTGCGCTGGCGCAATGCGGGCCTGCCCGCCGTACGCATCGCGGTGAATGTGTCGCCGCTGCAATTGCGCAATCGCAGTTTCATCGCGGACGTCGAGCAGGCGCTCGGCAGCGATGCGCGCGCCGCGGTGGGACTGGAACTGGAGATCACCGAAAGCGTAATCATGGAGGAAGTGGAACAGAAGATCGCGCTGCTGCAGGCGATCCGCGCGATAGGCGTCACCATCGCCATCGACGACTTCGGTACCGGCTTCTCATCGCTCAGCTATCTGTCCAAGCTGCCGGTGGATACGCTGAAAATCGACCGCGCGTTCGTGGTCGACATGACCGCCGGTCCCGACGGGCTGGCGCTGGTGTCCACGATCATCCGCCTCGCACATTCGCTGAACCTCAAGGTCGTCGCCGAGGGCGTCGAAACCGAGGAACAATCGCGCCTGCTGCGGCTACTGAACTGCGAGGAAATGCAGGGCTATCTGTACAGCAAGCCGGTGCCGTGCGAGGTCTTCGAAGCACGCTTCCTGATGCCGGCCGCGCGCGCGACCTAGCCGTCCGGTTCAGCGGGCGCCGATCCGGCCCGCCAGCGTCCGCACTGCGCGATGGCGCTATGATGAATCCGTTGCTCGCCTCGTTTTCATCGGTGACGGCACATGCGCAAGATTGCGGTCGATGCGACGAATCGCGAAGCCGGGCCGCCTGCTGCATGCAGCGATTCCGTTCCGCCCGTTCGTCCGGTGGCAGCATGACCCGCCACACCGCGATCCGCACAGGCATCCGCGTGCTCGCGGTACTGCTCGCTCTCGGCACGGCATCGGCGTTCGCCGATGCGGGCCTGCTCGAGAAGATGCATCAGATCAACCTGGAGAGCGACGAGAAAACCGTCGCGTTCACGGACGCGCTGCTCGCGCATCCGCAGCGACTCACCGACGAGGAACGGCTCAGCGCGCAGGCCTATCGTTGCGAAGCGCTGTCCACGCTCGGCCTGTGGCCACGCGTCGACGACTCCGCCGATGAACTGGAGAAGCAGCTGCCGGCAGTCCCGGCGCACGCGATCATCGAACCGGCAGCGCGCTGGCTGGCCTGCGTCGGATTCGCCGCGAAGCAACGTGGCGACCTCGCCGGCGCGCTCGCGCGGTTCAATCGCGCGATCGCCTGGCTCGGCCATGGCGACGATCTTGGGGAAACCCTTTCGTTCCTGCTGTTCCGCCGCGGCGGCCTCTACGATTCGCTGGGCGACTATTCGCGCGCGACGGTCGACCTCACCAGGGCATTGCGCGCGATCGAACACCTGCCCGATTCGGACGAGATCGAAGCCCAGCGCAACAACGTGATGAGTGCGATCGCGCGGATCGAATTGCATCGCGGCGAATTCGCATCGGCGGAAACCTACTACCGCAAGCTGGCCGATTACGCGCAGCGCGGCGGCGACCCGCGCAGCATCGCGGTGATCGACGCGCACCTCGGCGAAGCGCTGCTCGGACTCGGCCGGGACAAGGACGCGGCGGCCATCTATGCGGTGGCGCTGGCGTCCGCGCAGATCGCCAAGGACGACGAATTGACCGGGCGCGCGGAAATCGGGCTCGGGCGCGCCGCGATCCGCCGCAACGACTTCGCCGCGGCGCAACTGCACCTGGATCGCGCCCGCGCGGTGCTCGCGAACGCGCGTTCGCCCGTCACGATGCGCGACGCCGACATGGCGCGCATGGAGATGTTTTCGGCGGCGCGCGACTGGCGGTCCCTCGACGGCGCCGGCGGCGTCTTCCTCGATGCGAAGGATGCCGCGTCCGATCGCGCGTCGCTGGCGCGCATGCACGAAATGCTGGCGCGATCGGCCGAGGCGCAGGGCAGGTTCGAGGGCGCGCTCGTCCACCAGCGCCAGGCCGGCGACATCCGCGCAGCACTGGCCCAGAGCGAGCGCGCGGATGCGATCGCGAAATCCCGAATCGAGTTCGACGTCGCCGAGCTCGAAGCGCGCGCCAGTGCGCTCGAACACCAGCGATCGATCGCCACGATGCGCGCCGATGCGCAGCAATCGGTGAACCGGCTGCAACGCGGCATCATCGCGCTGGCGGTCGCGTTGCTCGTGTTCGCCCTGGTCTCGGTCCGCCGCCATATCCGGGCCGAGCGGCGCATGCGCGAACTCGCGAACCAGGACGCCCTCACCGGCCTCGCCAATCGCCGCGCCGTCCTCGAGCAGGCGGCCGCGGTCATTGCGTCGCTCGATGGCGGACGCGCCACGCTCGCGATGGTGGACATCGACCACTTCAAGCGGATCAACGACCAGTTCGGCCACGCCGTCGGCGATGCGGTGCTGCGTGCGGTGGCCCAGTGCCAGCGCGAATGCCTGCGCGATGCCGACGTCATCGGACGCACCGGCGGCGAGGAATTCCTGATCGTGCTTCCTGGCGCGACGCTGGCGCAGGGCGCCATCGTGCTCGATGGCATCCGCCAGGCGATCGGCGCATTGGCGCTGGCCGATCTCCCGCCGGGCCATCGCCTCACCGTGAGCATCGGTTACACCGAAATCGACGCGCGCTCCGATCTCGGCGCCGCGATGCACGCCGCGGACTGCGCGCTGTACGAAGCCAAGCATCGCGGGCGCGATCGTATCGTCGCGCACCAGGCGCTGCCAGCGGACTCGTGACCGGCACCGCGGCGCCACGCCGCATGGGCAGAACCGTCGGCGCCATGCCAGCCCCTGATCGTTGCAATCAAGGGTGCTTGCGCCCGGACGACGATGTCCTCATGAAACCGCCGGCGAGCTCGGTCGCGGTGGTTGCGACCGCGATGACGCCGCAGAACGCTTTGCGGGTGATGAAGGGCATGCCGGGGATCCTCAGAACCAGAAACGCAGGCCCGCGACCAGGCGGGTATCGTCGACGTTTTCGTCAGCGCCGCGACGGAAGCCTGCGGTGCCGCCGTACGCGCGCTCGCGCACGATGCCCACATAAGGCGCGAACCGGCGCGTGATCTCGTAGCGCAGGCGCAGGCCCGCTTCCACCGTGCCGAGGCCGGAGCCGATTCCGCGGCGCGCATCTTCACGTCCATGGAAGTTGAGCTCGACCAGTGGCTGCAGGACGAGGCGGTTCGTGAGCAGCAGGTCGTAGTCGGCTTCGAACCGCGCCGCGACCTGTCCGGACGTCCCGATATAGGCCGTGGCTTTCACGTCGAACTTCCCGGGCGCAACTCCTGCAACGCCGATCGTCGCGAAATCCTGCGCGGCGCCGGGCTTGAAATCGTGGCGCACGCCGGCCAGCACATCCCACCAGGCAGCGATGCTGTGTCCGTAAAGCACTTCGAGATCGGCATCGGCCAGACGCCCATCGCTGCGCTCGCCTTCGCTGCGGATCCACAGGCGGTCGAGGTCGGTGCCGACCCAGCCGGAACCTTCCCACTCCAGGCCAGCCCCGTTGTTTGCGTTCCAGGCTTCGAACCGGTCGAATCGCACGAAGCTCTGGATGTCGTCGTCGTGCATCGCATGCATGGCGACCTGCGGGAACGCGGCAGCGCGATCTGCGTCGGTCACCGCGGGGATCGGTTCGCGCGGCCCGCCCGGAAGCGGCGACGCACCCTGTTCCGCTTGCGCGGCGGCATGCTCCATCGATGGCATCGCGCCCGGTGGCATCGCGTCCATGGCGCGGCCGGTCGCCGCATGATCCGCCCGCGCGCCGGTCCTCGGCGCAGGCTCAGCCGCCTTGCCGCGCGTGGGTTGCTTCGCCGGTGCAGGCTTGCCGGCCGCAGCCGGCTTTTGCTTCGACATCGGCATCGGCATCTGCATGTCCGGATCCATCTGCGCCCACGCATGCGTCGGCAGCAACAGCACGGCGACGGCGACCGTGGCGATGCGCATGCGCGCGATGGAGCGATGCAACGCGTTCATTCCCTCACCTGCACTTCGCGCATCATCCCGGCTTCCATGTGGTAGAGCAGATGGCAGTGGTACGCCCAGCGGCCGAGCGCATCGGCGCGCACGCGATAGCTGCGCCTGCTGCCGGGAGGCATGTCGATGGTGTGCTTGCGCACCTGGAAGTCGCCGTGCGCGTCCTCCAGGTCGCTCCACATGCCGTGCAGGTGGATCGGGTGGGCCATCATCGTGTCGTTGACGAGCACGATGCGCAGGCGTTCGCCGTAGTTGAAACGCAGCGGTTCGGCATCCGAGAATTTCCGGCCATCGAAAGACCACGCGAATTTCTCCATGTGGCCGGTCAGGTGCAACTCGACATCGCGCCCCGGTTCGCGGCCATCGGGATCGGCGAACATGCTTTTCAGCGCGGCGTACGTCAACACGTCGCGACCATTGCCGCGCAGGCCGATGCCGGGATCGTCGAGCTTCGGCACCGGCGCCATCGCCTGCATGTCGATCAGCGGATTGCCACCGGGCGGCCCCATGCGCATTCCTACCATCGCATGCGCCGCATGTCCCTGCTTCGGCTTGTCGCTCGCGCCCATCTCCACCCCAGCCATGTCCATGCGCGGCATCGAGGCCATGTCGTGGGCGCCGTCGCCACCCATGCCCATGTCGCCGATCGCCAGGATCCTGCGCGCGTCGGGCGCGGGCACCGGCGCGCGCAGGCCTTCGCGGGTCGCCAGGGTGCCGCTGATGGAACCGGTGCGGCCCATGTCCTGCGCGAAGATGGCGTAGGCATCCTGCCCCGAGGGTTCGACGATCACGTCGAACACCTCGGCCGGTGCGATCCGGAATTCATCGACCGTCACCGGATGCACGTACTGTCCGTCGGCCGCGACCACGGTCAGCTTCAGGCCGGGGATGCGCACGTCGAAATACGTCATCGACGCGCCGTTGATGAAACGCAGCCGGATCTTCTCGCCGGAACGGAACAGGCCGGTCCAGTTGCCGAGCGTGGTGGTGCCGTTCATGAGGTAGGTGTAGGTGTTCGCATCGACGTCCGCGAGGTCGGTCGGCGTCATCCGCATCCGGCCCTACATCCTGCGGTCGGCGAGCGTCGCCGCGAGTCCGTCGCGTCGGGCATCGCGGGCGAAATCGCCGACGGTGCGCTTGTGGTAGTTGTCGTGGCCGGCCATCTTCTTCAGCCGCGCGAACAGCGCGGACGGCTCGAGGTCGGTCCAGTCGGACAGCAACACGACGTAGTCGCGGTCGAACGAAAACGGCTCCGGCTCGATCGGGTCGATGATCAGCGCACCGTACAACCCTGCCTGCTCCTGATAGCCGGAATGGCTGTGATACCAGTAGGTGCCGGCCTGGCGAACGTCGAACCGATACTGGAACGTCCCGCCGCGATGGATGCCGTTGAAGCTCATGCCGGGCACGCCGTCCATGGCAGCGGGCAGCAGGATGCCGTGCCAGTGGATCGACGCCTCGTGTCCGTGGATCGATCCGGCCGGCAACGCATTCGACACCCGCAGGTTCACGGTGTCGCCTTGTCGCCAGCGCAAAGTCGGCGCTGGAAGCGAGCCGTTGACGGTGATCGCGGTCCGCGCGCGGCCGGTGAAATTGACTGGCGTTTCGCCGATGCCGAGGTTGAAGTCGCGTCCCGCGAGCAAAGTCGGCTGGCTCGGCGATTTCAGCGCCCAAACCGCCCTTGGCCACAGACCGAGACCGGCGATTGCGCCACCCATGGCGAGCCCTTCCACGAAGCGGCGCCGGGACGGCATGCACAAGCCGCCCGGCTTGAAGCCGGAAACATCGGATGACATCGAGCACTCAAGGACGATTGCCAGGACCCGGCGGGTTCGCCGGGCGATCGCGCTGCGGCATCGATACCCATCAGGGCGACGAGCGGACAGCGGTGACGGCGCCGTGGCTGCGGCGCCGGCGACGTCCTAGCCGAGGGGAGGTCGCATCAGATGCGGCAACGCGGGCGCGGGATGCGCGGTCGCGATCGCGGACACGGCGTTGGCGTGGCCGATCGACGCGCCGGGCATCGCCAGCCATGCGAGCGTCGCCATCCCCTGCTGGGTGCAGGCGCAGGAGCAATGCCCCGACTTGCAGCAGTCGGGCAGCGCATGCTTCGACGGCATCGATCGGGCATCGCCAGAGATGGCGGCCATCGCCATCCGCTGCGGCGTCGCCGCCATGCCGGCGTGATCGCCGCAGGGCATCGTCGCCATCGCCATGGCGACGGGGCTAGCCTTCGCGACTGGCGCGTGCGGCAGCGGCCCCCTGGTCGCCGCAAATGCTGCACCAGTGCCATCCAGGATCAGGCACAGGCACAACAGCAGGCGCAGCAGGATCTTCGACACTGGCATGGCGATCACTATACAGAGCGCCGTTGCGATCGAAGATGGGGTGCAGCTGCGGCGAGCCTGAACGCCGCGCATGTCGGTGGCGCCTGATTCACGCAGGAGGGTTCAGAGTCGAGCCTGCCGATGCGTGAAGTCGCGCACCCGCTTTCGCAGATCCAGTTGTACCAGCCCGGTTTGCTTCGCGACCAGGACTGGACCCGACCCGGTTCCACAACGACATGTCTCGATGCCATCGCCGTACGCACGCTTCCCGCTGATGCTGCGGGTGCTGAAGCCAGCGCTCGCGGTGTTGCTATGCCTGGCCGGCGGTCGCGCGCTCGCGCTGGATCCGGACAAGGCATTCGAGCACTACGTGAGCAACACGTGGTCGATCCAGGAGGGATTGCCGCAGATCAGCGCGCTCGCGATCGCCCAGGGCCAAACGGGCTACATCTGGGTCGGCACCCAGAACGGACTGGCGCGTTTCGACGGCGTGCGCTTCACGACCTATACGCCGGACAACGAACCCGCGCTGCCCGGCATCTACGTCCGCGCATTGCTGCTCGGTCGCGACGGCCGCCTGTGGATCGGCACCTACAAGGGCCTTGCGATGTATGCGCATGGCCGCTTCATGTCGATCCCGCTGGCAGATGCCGCGCGCAACCGCACCATCGACATCAACGCCTTGGCCGAGATCGCCGACAACAGCATCGTGGCGGCGACGAACGATGGCGTCTTCCGCGTCGAAGGCGATCATCTGGTCGAAGTACCGAACGGTCCGAAGCCGGCGTTCTCGCTGCTTCCGCGCACCGATGGCCTGTGGGTCGGCGGCAACGGCAGCGTCCTGCGGATGGAGCGCGGCCATGTTTCCAGCCTGCCGTTGCCGCAGCCACTGGTCGCGGCAGGCGTCACCCACCTGGCGGAAGCGCAGGGGCGGATCTGGGCAGGCACCTCGCAGGGACTGTACTCGCGCGCCGGCGATGGATGGGTACGCTTCGGCGAGGACGAGGCGCTGGCGACAGCGCCGATCAACAGCATCCTGCGCGACCACGACGACAACCTGTGGGTCAGCACGAATTCCGGATTCGCGCGGCTGCGCAATGCGCACCTGGCCGAGCGCATCGACAAGACGAACCTGCGCGCGACCCACAGCGTGATCAGTTCGTTCGAGGACCGCGAAGGCAATCTGTGGCTCGGCAGCCAGCTCGAGGGACTGGCCCGGCTGTGGAACGGCTGGACCAGGCGCTACAGCGCCAGCGACGGCCTCAACGATCCGATCGTGTGGTCGCTGTCGCGCGCGCCGGACGGCACCGTCTGGGTCGGCAGCAACGACGGGCTCAGCACGTTCGACGGCAAGCACTTCAAATCGGTCGTCACCGGCAGCGCGTTGCCGCATCCGCAGGCTTACAACCTGCTCGCCGAAGCCGACCGGGTCTGGATCGGCACCCGTCGCGGACTGGCGATCTGGCGCAACGGCAAGATCGAAACACCGGCGCTGTACGCCCCGATGGCAAGTGCGCAGATCAACGGCATCTGGCGCGATCGCCGCGGCAACCTGTGGTTTCCGACCAGCGAAGGCCTGTTCGTACAGCACGGCGAGAGCCTGCGCCGCTACGGTCATGCCGATGGTCTTTCCGACCAGCGCATCCGCACGATGCTGGAAACCCGGACCCACCGCATCCTCGTCGGCACCCAGGGAGGACTGTTCGAGATGCATGGCGACCGCTTCGCTGCGGTCGCCGGGCTGCCGTCGGGGCTGGACGTCACCACCATCAGCGAGTTGCCATCGGGCTCGCTCGTGATCGGTCTCGTCACCGAATCCATTCATGTGTTCGATGGACACACTTGGAAGGAAGTCGGCCAGTCGCAGGGATTGCCGAGCAATGCACCGTTCTTCCAGACCCCGGACGATCGCGGCTTCCTGTGGATCGCCGGCATTCGCGGGGTGGAAAGGGTGCCGATCGACGACCTCGAACGATTCGCACGTGGAGCGATCACGACCGTGCGCGGCGAGATGCTGCTCAACGAGCGCGGCGACCGCAATGCCGGCCAGCAGGGTTATTGCTGCAACGGCGCGGGCATGTCGAAAGGCTACATCGACGGCCATGTGTTGTGGCTGCCATCCCGCGACGGGGTGGTGGTCCTCGATACGCACGGCATCGTCAAGAATGCCATCACCCCGGCCGTGGTGATCGAGCGGATCCACTATCTCGACGACTGGCATCCGGTGGAAAACGCGGGTACGCACGTCGAGCTCGAACCGCGCGCGCGCGACCTTGCGTTCGACTTCACCGCGCTGAGTTTCCAGGATCCCGACAGCATCCTGATGCGCTACCGGCTGCTTGGATACGACCACGACTGGCGCGAGCTGGAGGACGTCGCGCGGCGTCGCGTCAACTACACCAACCTTCCGCCAGGCGACTACGTGTTCGAGGTGATGGCGGCCAACAACGCCGGCGTGTGGAGTCCGCGTACCGCCCGTTTCGCGTTCCGCATCCGCCCGTATTTCTACGAGACCAGGTGGTTCTACGCATTGCTCGGCCTGCTGTTGGCGATACTGGTCTACGCCGGTTACCTGCGCCAGCGCCACCAGCATGTCGCCCAACGCACTTCGCTGGAACGGCAGGTGCATGAGCGCACCCAGGAACTGAGCAAGGAAATCGTCGAGCGCGAGCGCATCCAGGAACAGCTCAAGCACCAGGTCATGCATGACGCGTTGACCGGACTGCCCAATCGCGGCTACCTGCGCGACCGCCTGCAGCGCGCGCTCGCCCACCTCAAGCGCGAGCCGGACCGGTTCTGCGCGCTGCTGTTCATCGACGTGGACCGGTTCAAGATCATCAACGACAGCCTCGGCCACCTGGTCGGCGACGAGGTGCTCAAGGAAGTCGCGCGCCGCCTGCTGACCTGCGTGCGCGGACCGGACCTGGTGTCACGGCTGTCCGGCGACGAGTTCGCGATCCTTCTGGAAGACGTTCCGGTCCCCGCCACGGCGATGAAGGTCGCGCAGCGCGTCCTCAACGCGCTCGGCGTGCCGGTCCCGCTCGGCGGCACCGAACTGGCGATGTCGGCCAGCATCGGCATCGCCTTCGGCGACACCCGCTACGAGCTCGCCGACGAAGTCCTGCGCGATGCCGACACCGCGATGTATCGCGCCAAGAAGCTCGGCCGCGCGCGCTTCGAGATGTTCGACGAATCGTTGCAGCAGATCGCCGGCGACGTCCTGTTGCTGGAAGGCGAATTGCGCGCGGCATTGCAACTCGATCAGTTCGAGCCGTATTTCCAGCCGATCATCCGGCTGGCGACCGGTGCGACCATCGGCTACGAGGCGCTGATCCGCTGGAACCATCCGACCCGTGGCGTGCTCGGGCCCGGCCATTTCATCAAGGTCGCCGAAGAGAACGGCAGCATGGAAGCGATCGACTGGCGGATGTTCGAACTCAGTTGCGGACTGGCCGCGCAATCGCTGCGCGGCGATACCTATCTCGCGATCAACGTCTCGCCGCGGCATTTCCGCCGCGCCGAATTCGGCGTCCGCCTGCTGGACTTGCTGGCGCGCACCGGACTGCCGCCGCAGCGCCTGCTGCTTGAACTCACCGAAGGCTCGCTGATCGAACATCCGGAGCAGGTCCGCGTCACCCTCGAGCACCTGCGCGAAGCCGGCATCGGCGCGGCGCTGGACGATTTCGGCACCGGCTATTCCTCGCTCAGCTATCTGCACACGCTGCCGTTGCGCACGCTGAAAGTCGATCGCGCCTTCGTCGCCGAACTGGGCCGGCACGGCCAGAGCGTCAGTGCCTCGGTGGTGGCGTCGGTGCTCGCACTCGCTCGCGCGCTGGGCATTAACGCCGTCGCCGAGGGCATTGAAACCGTCGCGCAGCGCGATGCGCTGGTCGAGTTGGGGTGCGAATTCGGCCAGGGCTACCTGCTCGGACACCCGGCGCCGATCGGCCATTGGCTGTGCAATGCGGGACGCGATGGCGGGGACGACGAGCGCCGGCACGCACAATCGCGCGATCTACCCACTGAATCCTGACCGGCACTCCGATCGGTTCGAGCGGTTGCGTGGAGGCTGGATATCGCATCCGCTGACGGCATGAGCGCAAGGATGCGTACGCCGTCCGCCCGCTCAGGCGTCGCTGCCCGGTCGCTGCGCGAGGAAGAAGCGCACCATCTCGGCCGATGCATCCGGTCCGGACCCATCGGTGAATGAGCCTTGCGCGCTCCCACCCGACCAGGCGTGACCCGCGCCATGCACCAGCCACTGCTCGACGACGGCTTTACCGGAAGCATCCGCATGCAGCGTGCGGACATAGGATCGTCCTGCCGTCGCTCCCGTATCGGCGGTGGCGCGCAATCGTGCTGCGTCCGCCGTTCCCGCGGCAGCATGCGCGACGATGGCGTCGCCGTTGCGCGCATCCACCGTGCGATCGCTGTCGCCATGGAACACGATCGTCGGAACGCATGCCGCAGCCGCAGGATGCGCGCGGCCTGACCCGCCGTTCGCGCCGCCGCCCTGCATCGCCGCGAACGCGGACGCCATGTCGTGCGCGGCGGCATACGGCAGGCCGGAATGCGCGCCGACCGCGGCGAACAATTCCGGGTGGGTCACTCCAAGCACGACCGCCATCGCTGCGCCTGCGGACAACCCGGCGGCGAAGACGCGACCCGGATCGACCCGATGCGACGCCGCCACCTCGCGGACGATGCCGGCGATGATCGCGGGCTCGCCGCCCTCGCGCTGCTGGTCCTCGGGACGAAACCAGTTCCAGCATTTCGATCCATTCGCATTCGCGGCCTGCGCTGGATAGACGACGAGGAAGCCGTGCCGCTCGGCAAGTGCATTCATGCGGGTGCCGGCCGCGAAATCGTCGGGCGTCTGCGTGCAGCCGTGCAGCATCACCACCAGTGGCACGTCGGCGCCGCCTTCGGCCGCATGCGCCGCAGGCACATAGAGCTTGTAGTTGCGCGAACCGGCGGCGTTGCTGAACGCATACGCGCTGAAAGTGCCGACTCCGGCGGGTCCGTGAGGTGCCGGCGCCTGCGTGCGTTCGCTTGCACGGGCGACGCGGCGGGCGATGCCGACGATCGCGGAATCCGGGCGCGGCGCGGCCTTCGGCAATCCCTGCGCTTCGCCCAGCAAGCCCGCCGCCGACAACGCCCGCCGTATGGTCGCCTCGACGCCATCGGTCGCGCGGACGCAGGGATCGATCCCTGCGGCGCGCAATGGGCCTGTTTTCGAAGCGGCAGCCGACATCAGCCGCGCGATCGGCGCGTTCTGGAATTTCATGGGTTCCTTCCCTGGAAGTGAATCGATGAATCAGCGAATGCGGCCGGCCAGTGCCTGACGCACCGAGGGACTTGCATGGAACGCGCCCAGCACTTCGACCGAAGCGATCGTTGCCCGGGCGAGTTCGGGGGTGACGACGACGGCGATGCGGGCAAGCCCGACGACCTGGATCTGCAGCATTTCCCCGGCGGCCAGCGCGCGCTCGAGTTCGGCCCGACCGACGTGCTGGAGGCCGAGCGCGAGCGTGCGTCGGGCGACCGTCTGCTTCACCACATCGGCGTGCGCCACCAGCTGGTTTCGGATCGCGGTGCGGATCAGGTCGGTACGATTGGAATAGAAGCCTTCCTGCACCAGCAGGTCGATCTGTCCAAGGTCGACCACGCCGAGATTGATCGTCAATTTCTCGGTTTCCCCGACCCGGGGACGGACGTCAAGTTCGGTCGATTCCATCCAGATACCATCCACATGCCATCCAAGTGGATTGATTGGAACACCGAACACCTGTCAATGCAAGCCAGCGACGGGCCATGCGAACGAGCGCGCGTCGGCGCAAGCACCGCCGCGACAGCATTGGCGCCGCATCCGGCTTCGGGATCGAAAGCCCGGATCCGTCGCCGCGGTTGTACGCCGGGCGGCGCCCCTCCGGCACGCTCAGCCCGCGCTCGCCACGTTCCCCCGACGCAGCATGTCTTCGATCGCCTCGCAAGGAACCGGCTTGCTGAAGAGATAGCCCTGCGCTTCATCGCATCGAAGCAGACGCAACATGCCGGCCTGCTCTTCCGTTTCCACTCCTTCGGCGACGACCTTCAGGTTGAGCGAGTGCGCGAGCGCGATGATGCTCGGCACGATCGACATCCCCTCGGGGCCGAGTGTCATCCCGGTGACGAACGTGCGGTCGATCTTCAGCGACGTGACCGGCAGCCTTGCAATGTAGGACAACGAACTGTAGCCCGTCCCGAAATCGTCGATCGCGATGCTCACTCCCAGAGCCCTGATCTTGCGCATGACGCCGATGTTGCGGTCGACATCCTCCATCATCACCGACTCGGTGATCTCCAGTTCGAGCCTGCCGACCTCGCCCGTAGCGAGGATGTCGCCGACGACCTCGGCGAAATCGGTCTTGCGCAATTGCAGCGGCGAGACGTTCACCGCGACGCACGGCCGCGCGAAGCCGGCGGCACGCCAACGATCCTTGTCGATCAATGCCTGCCGCAACGCCCATTCGCCGACCGGACCGATCAGCGCGCATTCCTCCAGCACGGGGATGAATTGCATCGGCGGAACCAGTTCGCGTTCGGGATCCTGCCTGCGGATCAGCGCTTCGACGCCGCAGATGCAGCGATCCAGCAACGTCAGCTTGGGCTGGTAGTGCAGGACGAATCCCCTGCGTTCGATCGCGCGACGCAGCTTGCTGTCGATTCCAAGGGCTTCAGCTGCACGCGCGTTCAGGTGCGGCGCGTAGAACACGCAGTGCTCCGACGTGGACTTGGCGCGGCGCGAGGCCGCTTCGGCGTTCCGCAGCAAGGTCTCCGCGTCGGCACCGTCTTCCGGGCACACCGCGATGCCGCCGCGGGCGCCGATGCGCAGGTCTGTCGTCAGCCTGCGGCAGTGGACACGCGGCGACCGGGGCGTTGTCGCCTTTGCGCGAATCGAGCATCCAGCATTCGTCGAGGATCGAGCAGTAGCAGACCTTGGTCCGCATCTTCTGGCGCTCGGCGTCCAGCCGTTCCCAGTACGGGGCGTTCGAGGGTGCGCTGGTGATCAGCAGGAATGTCTTGATGCGGTTCGGGGACAGCTTCTGGTCGTGCAGCGAACTGATCCGCCAGATCGGACCGCCCTTGGACTTCTGCAGGTCCGAACAGCAGGCGGCAATGAGTTCGCCGACGTTGCGCATCGGCTTGCCATCGCAGGTCAGCGAAATCGCATGCACCCGCGCCGGCCCGACGCCGACGTTCTCGATCCCGAAGCTGATCACCGGCTTGCCGTCTCGGTCACGTTGCCGGTGTCGTATTGCAGGTAGGGCCAGACGCCCGCTGCGAGTCGCCGTCCCATGATGTGGCTCTGAGGCAGGGCCACGGCCAGCGAAATGACCGCGATCAGGATGGCGCTGCCGCCGACGATGAGGTCGAGCCAGTGCCTGGCGACTCCCTTGCATGTGGTCGCAGGGGGATCGGGTCAATCGATGTCGTTGGCCACGCGTACGCCCCGTGCGCGAGATCGGATCGCATCGTATTCCACATCCTGCTTCCATGCCCAATCGCTTCGACGGTTCAACGTCAGGACTGCCACCCGGCTGCATGGCATCATGGTCTTCGCCGCCCACCCTCCCGCACTGGCCCGGGGAATTCCATGTCCAAGTTCGCGACGCCGATCCTTGCCATCGCCCTGGTGGTGTCACAAGCCGCCCTCGGCGGCGGCGCTCAAGCCGCACAGCCTGCGGCACAGCCGGCTGCCGATCCGCTGTTCGATACGATCTCCGCGCTGGATACCGCCGTCTTCGATGCGTTCAACCACTGCAGCGAGCCGGGACAACTCGACAGGCACGCAGGCTATTTCGCGACGGACGTCGAGTTCTACCACGACACCGGCGGCGTCACCTGGACGCGCGACGACATGATCGCGAGCACGCGGAAGAACGTCTGCGGCAATTTTCGCCGCGAACTCGTTCCGGGCAGCCTGAAGGTTTTTCCGATCAAGGATTTCGGCGCGATCGAACAGGGCGTGCACCTGTTCTGCCAATTCAAGACCGGCAAATGCGAGGGCATGGCCGACTTCGTGGTCGTGTGGCGCCACAAGGACGACGCCTGGCAGATCACGCGCGTCCTCAGCTACGGCCATCGCGCCAATCAATGACCGCATCGCCGTTACGGCGCAGCGTCCAGGCGGGCCACGCCGCAGTCGTCACCTCGACACACCATCCGCTTGCGCTGCTCGTTCCAGGTTGCGATGAAGCTGCACGCGCAGTTTCACGATCGCCGCGGCGATTTCGGCGACACCGCCGTCGCGCAGGTCGGCGAGCGTCGTCGAAACCGGCAGGTCCGGGCGCAATCCTACGGACTGGATCGCGAACGGACGATCGCGGCTCGGGGCGAATGCGTCCGCCGCCACCTGCGCGACGATGGCTTCTTCGGCGACGTCGCCATCGGCGAGTCGCGCCTTCGGATCGAACACGGTGAAGTTGCCGCTGGTGCGCACGTGGAAACCGGAATCCGGAAGATCGATACCCGCGCTGCCGTTGAACTCGAACCCGCCGCCGGCGCCCATCGTGTTTTCGCCGACAACCATAGCACCCGACGCCCACAGCCACGCGGCCATGAATTCGCCGCCCGAGCGCGTGCCGGCATCGGTCCACACGACAAGCGGACGCGCCAGCTTTGCATGCCCGCACGCGGGATCGCGCTTTTCCTCGGTGAGGCGGACCCTGCCCTGCTTGTCCGTCGCGAACAGGTCGAAGGTTGGCGGCGTCGGGGACGCGAGGATCGCATCCGCTTCCAGGCGGGCGAGCCGGTCGAACCCGCCGAGATTGCCGCGCAGGTCGACCACGATCACGTCGGACTTGCGCGCGACCGCGTCGTAGCGGCTGATGAAGGAGCCGACGACGGCGCAATAGCCGGCGAGCATCGCCTGGTCGTCGGTCGCGCCAGGCTTCTCGCTTTCCTGGTCGGACGCCTTGACGAACACCGGATCGTATTGCGGCGCGAAGGCGCCGAAGCGCAAGGTGCCGATGCGGATTCCTTGCGCCGTGATGACTTGCGGAAGATCGGATCGGTCGATCGCGGCGGCCATCGCGGTGGCACGCGCCTCGTCCATCGGCTGGTAGCGCAATGCGACGGTGCGGGCGGGGTCATTGGAGGACTGCAGCAGCAGCTTCACGTCGTGGCCGAGGTGCGCGGCCTGGTGGACGATCGGCGTGCCGAGCCCGATGTCGAGCGCAGCCTCCGCGTAGCGCCCCTTGCGGTTGCCACCGAACGTCAGTTCTGCGGCGCGCTGCAGCCACGCCTGCGTCGGCATGCCGTCGATCGCGAGCAGCTGATCGCCGACGGCGATGCCTTTCGCGGACGGATCGAAAACGCGCCAGACGATCGCGCTGCCATCGGTCGACGTGCGGAACAGCACGCCGAGCGTCTCGGTCTTGCCGGCTTTCGGTCCGGTCAGGGCGACGTGCTGGTCCTCGAGTCCGGAGAGCGCCTGCACCAGGTCGTCCGGCGTGGCGATCGTGGGAGGCGGGGCGTCGAGCGACCACAGCGCCGCCGTTCCCTGCGCCTCGTCCGGATAGAGGCTGCGATAACGATCGACGTAAAGCAGCGACGGATACGTCGTGCGGATCTTCGAACGCAATAGCTCGCCCGAGGCGGATGGTTGCGAGGTCGCTTGCGCGTGGTCGAACGCCGATGCGAACCACAGGGTCAGGATGGCGATCGCCAGGACAGGTCGTTTCATGGAGTTCTCGTATGCGTGCGGGAGCGACGTGCGACGCATCTGTTGCTGCGTACTGCGCCGAAGTGCGAGGCGGCATTGGAGCATCGTGGCACGCATGCGGCAAGGCGTCGAAAGGATCGCGGAAAACAACGACTGGCTCGGCATCCGCACCAACAACCCTCAAGAGCGAAGCTGGTCGTCTCGACGTTGCATTGCTTTCGCCAGCCAGATCCCTCGCGATGCTCGGGATGCCAAGACGCAGGAATGACAGCTGCACTTCGATGGTGCAGGCCGATGTTCCTCAGGGAGCCGGCATGGTGTGATCGGCTCCATGCGCGGAGAAGCGCTCGCGATACGCGATCGGGCCGACCCCGAGATGGCGTTGGAACGCGCGACGCAGGCTTTGTTCGTTGGCGTAGCCGGCGCGCGCGGCGATGGTCTTCAGCGGCAGCCCGGTTTCTTCGAGTGCGCGGCAGGCGACTTCCATCCGCATCGCTTCGACGGTTTTCGCCGGGGTGCGGCCGTGCGCTTCGACATAGGCTCGCGC